>CALGFI010000218.1 GCA_937881155.1 uncultured bacterium
CCGATGCACGTCGTGCACCCGAAGCCAACAAGCGAGAACCCGAGCTTGTCGAGGTACGGCTGCAGCCCGGCGGCGTCGAGGTACTCCGTGACGACGCGTGACCCGGGGGCGAGCGAGGTCTTGACCCACGGCTTGGTCTCGAGCCCCGCCTCGACGGCCTTCTTCGCGAGCAGGCCGGCCGCAAGCATCACGCTCGGATTCGACGTGTTCGTGCAGCTCGTGATCGCCGCGATGACGATCGAACCGTGCCGAAGCACGCCGTCGTTCAGTGGGACCGGCTCGGGCTCGCCCACCGGATCGACGACGCGCCCGGTGCTGGCAGCGGGTTCGTTCAGGGCGGTCTGTGCGCCGCCTTCGTCGAGGAACCGCGCCGTCTGTAGGGGTGACGGGTCCGGCTCGAGCCGCTCGCGAAACGCCTCGACGAACGAAGCCCATACGCCGGCGAGCGGCACGCGGTCTTGCGGGCGCTTTGGGCCCGCGAGCGACGGCTCGACCTCGGACAGATCGAGGTCGAGGACCTCGCTGAACACCGGTTCGGGATCGCCGTCGCGTCTGAACAGGCCCTGTTCATTGGCAAAGCGCTCGACGAGGTCAACGCGGTCCTCGCGTCCCGTGAAGCGCAGGTACCGAAGCGTCTCCGCGTCGATGGGGAAGAACGCCGCCGTCGCGCCGTACTCGGGACACATGTTCGAGAGCGTCGCGCGGTCCGCGAGCTCGAGCGTCGACAGCCCGTCGCCGAAGAATTCGACGAACGTGCCGACGACGCCGTGCGTGCGAAGCATCTGGGTGAGCGTCAAGACGAGATCGGTTGCGGTCGTTCCGGCCGGAAGCGCGCCGACGACGCGGACGCCGACCACGACGGGCGGAGGAAGGAACATCGGCTGGCCGAGCATGGCGGCTTCCGCTTCGATCCCGCCGACACCCCACCCCAGCACGCCGAGCCCGTTGATCATGGTCGTGTGGGAGTCGGTACCGACGAGCGTGTCTGGCATCGCGATGCCGTCCTTGACCGCGACGACCTTGCCGAGGTGTTCCAGGTTCACCTGGTGGCAGATCCCGGCGCCGGGCGGTACGACGCGAACGCCGTCGAACGCTTGCTGCGCCCACCGGAGAAGCGCGTACCGCTCCGAGTTTCGCCGGTACTCCCAATCGATGTTCGCCTCGTACGCCTGGGGCGAGCGGAACAGGTCCACCTGGACGGAGTGATCGATGATGAGGTCGACGTCGACGAGCGGGTTGACGCGCGCGGGGTCGCCGCTCGCGCGCGCCATCGCCGAACGCATCGCGGCGAGATCGACGACGGCCGGAACACCGGTGAAGTCCTGCATCAAGACGCGGGACGGCATGAACGCAACCGACGCTTCCGGAGCCGGCGCCGGCCACCCCGCAAGAGCTGAGACGTCCTGGTCTCGAACATCGCGTGTCCCGGCTCTGCGAAGGAGGTTCTCAAGGAGGATCCGAACGGTGTGCGGGAGCCGTTCGACGTCGCCGACGCCGCGTTCGGCGAGCCAAGCGAGCCTGTTCAGCTCGACTGGGCCGTCGGCGGTGTCGATCCGTCCCCTCGCGCCGCCGAGGTCGGTGGTCATCTCGTCCTTTCGGGTCGGCCGGACTCCATGGTCCCAGACCGTCGTGTACAGGCTTCGACGGCGGAATGGCGACTTAGACGCGCGCGGATCGGTCCTGCTCGGGTGTCCTCCGGTGGCTCTCGATGGCCTCGCGGTGCGCCAAGCGCATCTCGCGCCGAATCTTCGCCTCACGCTGCCGGCGGTGTTCGGCCGAGGTCTTCGTCACGAGACGGGGAACGGGTCGTGGCTTTCCTTCGTCGTCGAGCGCGACGAACACGAGGTACGCGCTCGAGGTGTGACGGCGTTCACCGGTGATGACGTCCTCGACATCAACGCGGACGCCGACCTCGAGCGAGGTCGTCCCGACGTCGTTCACGGACGCGGTCACCGTCACGAGGTCGCCGACGTGAACCGGGGTGAGGAACGACATCTCGTCGATCGAGGCGGTGACGGCCATGCCGCCGGAGTGCTTCACCGCCGCGATTCCTGCGGCCGTGTCAACCAGCTTCATCACCTCGCCGCCGTGGACGATCCCCGCGATGTTGGCGTGGGTGATCTCCATCAGCTGGACGAGCGTCGTCTGCGATTCGGCGACCGTCTTCGTCGACGACGAGGTGGACATCGACCCGATTCTACGGGCGCGGCACCGCACGGCCGTAGCATGACGCTGTGTCCCGACTCCAACGCCTGCTGTTCGTCATTGCGCTCGCACTCGCGGCGTGTGACGGCGACGGCGGGAAGGTAGCCCAACCGAGCGCCTCCCCCACGCCGACCGCGTCGCCCTCGCCCATCGACTCACCGACCGCGGCGCCGACGCCGTCGGGAAGCCCGACTCCGCAACCCCGTCCCATCCCTCCCGCATGGGCGGCGCCGATCAACAATGACCTCGACGCGTCAGACCTGCCGAGCGAGGCGCTCGTGCCACCGGACGCGCAGCTGACCGATCGCGTCACGCTTCCGGCGGGCGGTGACGTGCCCGATCAGGTCGCGGTGGCCTACGTGATCGGCGACGATCCGTTCGCGGCCGAACACGGCTTCGCGCTGTGGCAGTGGTTCCCGGATCGGCCGCATTGGAGCGTGGTCTTCGCGTTCATCGACGCGGCCACGGAGGGCGTGCTCGGGATCCGGGTGGACGCGGGCGATGCGACGGACGACGGTCACGACGACGTCCTCACGTTCGAGGAGACCGGTGGGAGCGGCGCATGTGGCACGTGGCGCGTGATCGTGGGCGATGCCGACGACACGCGGCAGGTGCTCCTCCGCCGGACGTGCGATGCCGAGTTCGTCATCTCGCCCGGCGCGCTCGAGCTGAGGATGGCGGTCTACCGACCCGACGACGCGCACTGCTGCCCCAGCGCGTTCCGGCACGTGACGTTCGAATGGGACGGCGAGGCGTTCGAGCGAACTGACGTCGTCGTGGAGACGACCTAGCGTGGTGGAGCGCGCGCGGTTCTTCGACTAGATGAGGACCGCCGTGCTCCGTCGACGGCCCGTCTTCTGAACGAGGATCGCCGCCGGGAACTGATCCTTCACCCGCTCCGCGTGCGTGATCACGAACAGCTGGTGGAAGCGCGCCGAGAGGCGGCCCAGGGTCTGCACCATCAGGTCCTTCCGCTCCTCGTCGAGCGACCCGAGCACCTCGTCGAGCACCATGATCCCCACGTCGGCGCCCGACATCCGCGACAGGTGCATCGAGATCGCGACGCGAAGCGCGAGGTTGGCCAAGTCTGCCTCGGATCCGGAGAACCGGCCGATGTCGAAGTACGAGTCGCCGTCGGCGATCTGGATCGACAGACTCTCGTCGTCGACGCGAAGGTCGTCATAGGCGTGGTTCGTGAGCTCTCGGAACAGCACCTCGGCTTCGCGAGAGAGCTCGGGGCCGACGCGGGCCACGAGGTGATCTCGGAAGCCGTCGAGGAGCATGGCGACGCGCTCGACGTAGCGCGCCTCCGAACGGAGCTCGTCGACCCGTGCGGCGGTCTGCCTCGCCTGCTCGAGCGCCGCCGTGACCACTGCGAGCTGCTTGTCGGCGTCCTTCGCCTCGTCGCTGGCCTCGCGCTCGGCCATCGTGGCCTCCTCGAGCGTGCGCTCCGCCTCGTCGAGGGCGGAACGCCTTTGGTCGTGTGCGCGAGGATCGAAGGCGATCGCCTCGGCCTCGTCCGTGAGGGCGGTCAGCTCGGCGTCGATCGCACGGAGTCGTTCCCCCGCCGCGGCGAGGTCGGTCTCGAGCTGTGTCAGGTGCTTGCGTTCTGCCGCGAGCTCCGCGATCTCCTTGCCCAGCGCCGAAATTCGGTCGGCGTCCGCTCGGAGGACGTCGAGATCGGGCGGCGTGCCGTCGAACGGTTCGGCGAGGACCTCGACCTCGGCGCGGAGCGCTTCGGCGTTCTCGGCGAGCTGCGCTCGATGCCGTTCGGCGTCGAGCGCCGCCTGGGCTTTCTTCGTCGCGTCGTCGAACGCCTTCTGCGCGCGTGAGAGCGCCGTCGCCGCCTGCTTCAGCGCTCGCTCAGCCGCCGACGCGGTCTTCTTCCCCGCGGCGACGTCGGCGCGGCAGTGCCTCACGTAGGCGGCGAAGTCGTCGCCGAGCGGCCGTCCGCACGTCGGGCAGGGCTGCGTGGGATCGGCCTCGGCGGCGCGGGCCAGCCGATCCTCGGCCGCTTCCTCCAGCGACGCCGCGTGAGAGCGGTCGGCCGCCGCGCGAGCCGACGCGTCGCGCGCTTTCGCGAGCGTCGTATCCGCCGCCGAGAGGGCATCCCGAACGGCTTCGGCGTCACTCTGTGGAACGTCGGCGAGCCGCTTCTGCGCCGCCGCCAGCTTCTCCAGGGCGTCGGCGAGCCTCGTCCCGGCACGCAGCCGCGATTCGACGTCGCCCGCACGTTCCAGCTCATCCTGCAACGCGGGCAGCGCCGCCAGACGCTCGCGGATGCCCTCGGCCCGTTCGGCGAGCTCCTCGCCTCGTTCGACGACGGCCTCGCGCTGCTCGATCTTCGCGCGGAGTTGGACGGTCAGCTTCTCGACGCGTTCTCGCGCCGCGTCGATCTCCTGGAACGCCTTGCG
>CALGFI010000219.1 GCA_937881155.1 uncultured bacterium
AACTCGCACCGAAGGACGAGCGGCGTACGTTCGGTTCGAGTCGACCCTCCGACACAAGGCCTCAAGGCGACCCGGCTCACGTCGGCTGCTGGCACGTCGGGCAGAAATAGGTCGTCCTACCGCCGACGACGGTTCGTGCCAGTTCGGTTCGACAACGAGGGCACCGCGCCATGGGCCGTCCGCGTGCGATGGTCCAGCGGGTCTCGTAACCCTCCGGGTATCGGTCGACGGTTCTCGCGATCACCGTCTGGAGCGCCCGGTACAGACGCGATCGCTCCTCCGTCGATAGCTGCGGAATCGGCCGAAGCGGATGGATCCGCGCCTGCCACAGGATCTCGTCGGCGAGGAGGTTCCCGACGCCGGCGATGAAGGTTTGGTCCATGAGCGCCGCCTTGATCCCGCCGCGACGCCGTTCGAGCAGCTCCATGAAGCCGCGTCGGTCGATGCTCGCTGCGTCGGGACCGAGCTCTCCGAGCAGGGTCTCGACGTCCGCGGGGTCTCGAGCGAGCCACAGGCCGCCGAGCTTTCGCATGTTGCGGTAGCGGATCTCGCCCCGATCGAGGACGAAGACGACGCGGTCGTGCCGGTGCCGGCCGTCCCTGTTGCCGGCCCACTCGATGTCTCCGGTCATGCCGAAGTGGATCAGCGGGGTCGGCCCGTCCGTCCACGCGATGAGCCATTTCCCTCGGCGCTCCGGTTCGTCGAATCGCCGGCCCCGCAGCGCATCGCCAAGCTCATCGGCCGTCACGTTTCGCAGGATTCCCGCGTCGGTCACCACGACGTCGCCGATCGTCCGGCCCGCGGCATGCCGAGCGAACCGCCGCCGAAACTCCTCGACATCCGGTAGCTCCGGCATCTCGGCATCTTGCACGTACGCTCCACGCGATGTCTCATCTCCGCGCCGTGCATTGGGGCCGACCGAGATCACGCCGTCGACGCCATCCCGTCCCTAAATGTTCCCGTGGCGTTTCCGGTCCTGCATCGTCACACACGTAGCGTCCGTGCAGGCTCGGTTCGTGCCCGGAGCCAACGTAGGAAGGAGTCGTCGGATGCGTGACAGAACGAGATCGCTTCCGGTCGCCGTGATGGCGGGACTGACGATCGCGGCGGTCGTGCCGCTCGCCGCGAATGCGAGCGTGCAGGTGCGGTTCGCGACCTACAACGCGTCGTTGAATCGGTTCAACGCCGGCGACCTCATCGCGCAGCTCTCCACGCCAGGGAACCTACAGGCCGACAAGGTGGCGGAGATCATCCAGCGAACTCGCCCCGACGTCCTGCTCGTCAACGAGTTCGACTTCGACGACGACGGACCGGGTGGAACCTCGCTCGCCGCGAAGCTGTTCCAGGACAACTATCTGTCTGTGGCGCATGGGACCGCCGCCCCGATCTCGTATCCGTACCGATTCGTCGCCCCGTCGAACACCGGCATCCCGTCGGGGTTCGACCTCGACAACTCCGGTGCGGTGGGAGGGCCGAACGACGCATTCGGGTTCGGGTTCTTCGAAGGGCAGTTCGGGATGACGGTGTTCTCGAGGTATCCGATCGATTTCGACTCCGTCCGAACCTTCCAGCGCTTCCTGTGGAAGGACATGCCCGGAGCGCTGCTTCCCGATGATCCCTCGACGCCGCAGCCGGCTGACTGGTACTCGCCCCAAGAGCTCGACATCTTCCGCCTCTCGTCCAAGAGCCACTGGGACGTGCCGATCGAGGTCGGTGACCAGACCGTTCACTTCCTGGTCAGTCATCCGACGCCGCCGGTCTTCGATGGGCCGGAGGACCGGAACGGCACACGGAACCACGATGAGATCCGTTTCTGGGCTGACTACATCGATCCCACGCGCAGCAGCTACATCGTCGACGACGATGGCGCTGCTGGCGGCCCGGAAGAGGGCGCGCCGTTCGTCATCGCCGGCGATCAGAACTCTGACCCGGTCGACGGCGACAGCATCCCGGGCTCCGCACAGCTTCTACTCGAGCACCCACTGATCAACACTCGGAAGACGCCAGAGAGCCCCGGTGGTCCGGAGCAGTCGCGGCTGCAGGGCGGCTTGAACCTGACGCATGGCGGAGATCCAGCGTTCGATACCGCGGACTTCGGAGATACGCCGCCGGAACCGGGGAACCTACGGGTCGACTACGTGCTGCCGCAGCGGAGGATCCGGATCGAGGACTCGAGCGTGTTCTGGCCGAGTAGCTCGAGCGCGCTCTTCCCGCTCGTGGCGGCGTCGGACCACCGCCTCGTCTGGATCGACGCCGTCGTTCCGGGTTGAGCGTCTGAGCGAGCATCAGCGCGCGTCGGTCGCGAATGCCCGGTAGAAGTGCTCGGCGCGTTCCCGGAGTTGCGAGATCGACGGTGCGCGATATCGGTCGAGGAGTTCCGCCTTGCGCGACTCCTTCTCCTCGGTCGGCCGCCCCCGCCCGAGCTCGACCGGGCCGCCGCGGCGGTACGTGTTCGCGTCCCACCGGTCCATTTCCTCGCGGACGGCTCGTTGGTTCGCCTCGGTCGGCTCGAACGGCACGAAGTTCGTGCCGAAGCGCTCGTTCACTCGACGGATCACTCGCCCGAGGTCGGACGTCACCTCCTCGAACCGGCCCACGACGAACCCGTCGCGGTAGGGGAGCAGCGGCCGGTAGAAGCGCGAGTAGCCTCGCAACGCCTGGCTGATCGTGAGCTCGGGCCACCGGACCACGTACGAGAGCACCGATTGCTCGGGCGGCCGGATCAGCACGAGGGTCGGCGTTCGCATCCGAACGGCGGCGATCACGGCGCCGGCGGCGTGGA
>CALGFI010000220.1 GCA_937881155.1 uncultured bacterium
GCGGCAGGAGACCGGCGATCGTCGCGACCAGCGTCGACTTGCCGGAACCGTTCGGGCCGAGCAGGGCGACGGTCTCGCCCGCAGCCGCCTCGAACGCCGCTTCGACGTCGAACGAGTCTCGTCGAGCGGCGACGTCGACCGAGATGCTCACGCGCCCGCCAGGAAGCTCATCGCAGGAACCGTCCGCGCAGCCCGAAGATGACGACGAACGCGACGGCGATGAGCAGGAGCGAGAGCCCGAACGCGGCATCGGGGTCGGTCTGGAGTCGTTCGAACACGGCGAGTGGAAGCGTCTGCGTTCGCCCGCGGAGGTTCCCGGCGAAGGTGATCGTGGCGCCGAACTCTCCCAGCGCTCGCGCCCACGACAACACGGCCGCCGCCGCGATCTGCGGCGCCAGGAGCGGAAGCGTGATCCGGCGAAGCACGTATCCGCGCGACGCGCCGAGCGTCGACGCGGCGTCCTCGAGCCGTTCATCCAGGCCGCGTAGGCCAGCTTCGAGCGCGAGCACTGCCAGTGGGAACGAGACGAACCAGGCCGCGAGGACCGCCGCCCCCGTCGTGAACGTCAGCTGAAGTCCGAACCACTGGTCGAGGAGCGACCCAACGACACCGCGCCGGCCGAACGCCGCGAGCAGCCCGACGCCGGCGACGACGGGCGGCATCACCAGGGGCATCACGACGAGCGCGCGAACCAGCGTCTTCCCGGCGAACGGCCGGCGCGCGAGCAGCCACGCCAATGGGAACCCCGTCACGAGAGAGAGCACCGAGGCGGCTGTGGCGACGACGAGCGACAGCCGCAGCGCCGTGAGGGCTGCCTCGCCGCCAAGCACCTCGCCGATGCGCGACCACGGCGCTCGGAGCAGCAGGCCGATCATCGGAAGCGCGACGAGGGCGATCCCGATCGCGGCGAGCGGGATCCACGCCGCGGGCGTGCGGCTACTCGGCCGGGAGGAAGCCATGGTCGGCAAGCACGCCTTGCCCCGGTCCGAGCACGAACTCGACGAACTCGCGAGCGATGTCTGGCCGACCGGAGTCGGCCATGACGGCGATCGGATACGTCGCGATCACGTTGACGTCGTCGGGGATCTCGACGACGGAGATCCGGCCGGCAACCTCGGTCGTCACGTCGGTGACGTACGCGATCCCGGCATCGGCCTCGCCGGTCAGCACCTTGGTGACGACACCTGCGACGTCCTCCTCGTTCGAAACGACGTTCGCCAGCCCCGCATCGGCGATGCCTGCGCTTGCCAAAATCTCGCGCGCGTAGTCGCCCGCGGGAACGCCTTGGGCCGCCAGCACGAGCTGCACTCCTTCGTTTGCGAGGTCGTCGAGTTCATAGATGTTCGCCGGGTTGTCGGCCGGCACGATGACGGCAAGGCGGTTCCGGGCGAAATTCGTTCGTCTCCTCACTCCAGGGCCGCGTTCGATGATCGCGTCCATCCACGCGGGGCTCGCCGACGCGAACACGTCAACGGGAGCGCCCTCGACGATCTGCGTGGCGAGTCCGTCGGACGGACCGAACGTGAACACCACCGCGACACCGGTGCCTTCCTGGAAATCGGCGCCGATCCGGGTGAAGGCTGCAGTGAGCGACGCCGCAGCGGCGACGGTCAGCTCGCGATCGTTATCGCTCGAGGCGCTTCCTTCGCAGCCCACGGCGACGAGCGTGACGGCGAGCGCGAGGACCAGCGCGCGTCGACTCACTCGTCAACCTCGACCATGACGTTGGTCGCCTTCACCGTCGCCACCGCGCGCATGCCCGGTTCGAGGCCCATCTCGTCGACAGCCTCGCGCGTCACGAACGCGAGGACCCGATGCGGGCCCGCCAGGATCTCGACAGTTGCGGCCAGGCCGTCGCGCTTGACCTCGGTCACGACGCCGGGGAACCGGTTCCGAACGCTCGCCGAGGTGACACGAGGACGTTCCCGCCGGTCTGAAAGGAGTCGGGCGACCTCGCCCGCCGGCACGAGGCGCTGCCCGCCGGCCGTGCGCGTGGTGGTCAGCTTTCCCTCGCGCTCCCACCGCCGCAGCGTCTCGACGCGAACGCCGAGCATGGCCGCCGCCTCGCCGATCCGGTAGCCCTCCGCCATGGAAAGCCCGACGATAGCACTGTTTACCTTGCCATAACGACCGTGAAACCTGGCTATCGGTCTAAACGGCGAAGCGGACGTGCAGGACGTCGCCCTCGCGGACCACGTACTCCTTGCCCTCCACTCGAACGAGGCCCTTCGCTTTCGCGGCGTCCATCGACCCGGCCGCGACCAGGTCGTCGTAGCCGATCACCTCGGCGCGGATGAATCCGCGTTCCAGGTCCGTGTGGATCACGCCGGCGGCCTCGGGCGCCTTGGCGCCGCGGCGGACCTCCCAGGCCCGCGTCTCGTCCTCGCCCGTCGTGAGGAACGTGATGAGGTCGAGAGCGCCGTATCCCGCGCGGATGACCTTGTCGAGACCCGGCTCGTGAACGCCGAACTCGTCGAGCAGTACTCGCGCCTCACCCGGATCCATCTCCGCCGTCTCGGCCTCGATCGAGGCGTACACGCCCACGGCGCTGTCCGGCAGATCGGGCGGGACGTCCGTTCCTTCTTCGAGGTTCGCCACGACCACCTCGGGCTTCAACGTGAGCGGAGCGAGGGCCCTGAGGAGATGAACCTCGTCGGTCGACAAGCCGCCGGCGCGCAACGGCGTCTCGGCCGCGAGCGCAGCGTTCGCCTTTTCGAGCGCGTCGACCTCGGTCGCCTGACGGCGTGCGCTCTTCCTCGCTCGCTCGAGCGCCGATTCGACGATCACCTGGTCGGCGAGCAACAGATCGGCGCGAACCTCCTCGAGCTCCGCCGCGGGTGACGTGTCCGGTCCGAACGAACGCACCACGATGGCGAGCGCGTCGGCTTCACGCAGCTTCGCGATGCCCTGTGCGCTCGACGTTCCGCCCGGCACGTCGACGAACGCGACCTGCGCATGAACGGTCTTGCGCGACCGTTCCATCTCGGTGAGCACGCCGAGACGCGCGTCGGGTACCGGAACCACGGCCCGGTTCGCCTGCCCACCGTGCCCCCCGGTTCGAGTGAGCGCGGTGAACAGCGTCGACTTGCCGCTGAACGCCACGCCGACGAGGCCGATGTCCTTCACGAGACGAGGCTAACGACGCACCAACGCGTTCGTATGCGGTGTTACGACGTGACGCCCGTGTCGGATTCCGCGGAAGGAGCTACGACTTCGTTTCCCAGAAGATCTTGCCGAGCTCGTCGATCGCGTCGAGCAGCTTCTGTCCCTGTGTCGGGTCCTGCGACTTCTTCGACAGGCCCGCTTCCTTGGTGGCCTTCCAGAACTTGTCGTGCAGGTCCGGATACTTCTCGATGTGCTCGGGCTTGAAATAGTCGGTCCACAGCACCCACAGGTGATGCTTCACCAGGTCGGCGCGCTCTTCCTTGACGATGAGGCACCGCGACTTGTAGTCCTCCGCGGTCTCGCTCGCCATCTTGAACTTCTCCGCGTCCTGATACCGCGTCTGGATCGCCTTCACCGACTCGGCCTCGATGCGCGCCTGCGCCGGATCGTAGACGCCGCACGGCACGTCGCAATGCGCGTGGACGACGCGGGACGGTCTGAGCAAAGCTTCGAGCATGGACGTTCCCCCTCCTCGTGACGGAGATCCTTCCGACCGAACCTATCACCGGGGTGGCGATGGGCGGAAGGCGGCGCGCTCGGTGCAGCGGTCCGGTCGCCGATCGCTCGTCGTCGCGGTGGCGTTCACCGCGGTGGCGGCATACACATTGGCGCGCTGGCGACCGTACCGCGTGGAGATCAGCGGTGGGTCGATGCGACCTGCGCTCGAGCCGGGCGAGTGGGCGCTCGCCACGCCGGCATCGAGGTTTCGTCGCGGCGACGTTGTGGTGGTCGAGCACCCCGAGCGTGAGGCGTTCGAGATGGTGAAGCGCGTCATCGGCGTCCCGGGTGACCGAGTGCCGCACGGCGGCGTGCTCGCCGAAGGGGAGTTCTGGGTCCAGGGCGACTCGCCGAACGCGTCGACCGACAGTCGTTCGTTCGGACCCGTCCGGCAGGAGCACCTGAAGGCGAGAGTTCGGCTCGTGTACTGGCCGCTCGAACGCCGCCGCCTGGTTCGAAGCGGCTAGAAAGGTTCGCTGCTCCGAACGCCGGCCGGGGGCGAATCCGGTCTGGTCCGCGACCCGTCAACGGCGGTAGGATTTGCACCTGCAATGATCAGGACACGCTGCCGTGGCCTCGT
>CALGFI010000221.1 GCA_937881155.1 uncultured bacterium
GCGGGCGAGTCCGGGTCGGTGACGACGATCGGTGCGCCGACGTCGCCGCCGTGACGGACGTCGGGAACGAGCGGAACCTGGGCGAGGAGCGGAACGCCGAGCGTGTCTGCCGCTTCCTGACCGCCGCCCTCGCCGAAGATGCGCTCTCGCTCGCCGCAGTGCGGACAGACGAACCACGACATGTTCTCGATCACGCCGATCGGGCGGAGCTGTGTGCGCTCGGCCATCTTCCCAGCACGCTCGGCGACCTTCCGCGCCGCGTCCTGTGGCGTGGTGACAACGAGCATCGACGCGCCCGGCAGGAACGACGCCAGCGAGATGGACACGTCTCCGGTCCCGGGCGGCAAGTCGCAGAGCAGGAACTCGAGGTCGCCCCAATACACGTCGCCGAGGAACTGCTCGATGGCTTTGTGGAGCATCGGGCCGCGCCAGATGACGGGGGTCTCCTCGGGAACGAAGAACCCCATCGAGATGACCTTCACGCCGTGCGATTCGAGCGGCAGGATCATCTCGTTGAACCCCACGGGTTGGCCCGAGACGCCCATCATGCGCGGGACACTGAAACCCCAGACGTCCGCGTCGAGGATGCCGACTCGGTATCCGTCGGCCGCGAGCGCGCACGCGAGGTTCACCGTGACGCTCGACTTTCCGACGCCGCCCTTCCCCGACGCGACGGCGATGACGGACGTCTCCCCGTCGGTGAAGAAGGTTCGTTGCTGCTGAGGCGCGGCGCCACCACGGAGCTTCGAGACGAGCTCGGCCCGCTGTTGTTCGCTCATCGGGGAGAGCGAGACCTCGACGTTACGCACGCCTTGGATCGGCGCAAGCGCCTGCGTGACGTCGCTCGTGATGCGGTCCTTGAGCGGGCACCCCTCGATCGTGATCAGGACGTCGACCCGGACGTTTCCGTCGTCGACGTGGATGCCGGAGAGCATGCCGATGTCCTCGATTGGACGGCCGATCTCGGGATCGAGCACGTTTCGGAGCGCCTGCCGGACCTGCTCCTCGCTGACGGGCTGAACGTCGACTGACACCAGGGGACCCTCTCGGACTTATCCTGATTCGGACGGTGCTGACCGTGCTTAGTCCCATGGTACGTCGGGCTGCCGGGGGCGTCGACGCCGCCGAAGGTGGCGTCGAGGGCCCGGCGGAGGTTGCCGATGCCGGCTCGTGAGTCGATGTCGCTCGCCGTGCACAAGGCCCTCGCCGACGACACGCGGTTCCGGCTGTTCCGGTATCTCGGGCTCTCCGGCCGCCCCGTGTCCGTACGCGAGCTCTCGACCCGGCTCTCGCTGCACCCCAACACGCTCCGGCCGCACCTACGGCGCCTCGAAGAGGCGGGGCTCGTCCGCCGCGAGACCCGAAAGGGTGCCGCAACGGTCGGCCGGCCGCAGACGCTGTACGTGGCCGTCGACCGGGACGACCACGAAGGCCGTGACTATCGCCTGCTCGCCGAGATCCTCACCGGCCTGGCAACCGGCACGAGGGCGCATGGTCGCGCCCAGGACCTTGCGCGTGACTGGGGCCGGTACCTCGCCGTTCAAGGTGGCCCGAAGCCCGGCACACGCCTTTCGGCGCGGCGAAACCTTGCCGTGCTCCAGGGCGCGATGGCGCGTGCGGGGTTCGACCCGCGCTTCCGCCGAGCGGGCCGCGGGGCGGTCGAGGTCTCCCTCCGCGACTGCCCGTTCCGAGATCTGCTCGACGATCATCGAGATCTGGTGTGTGTGATCCATCGCGGGCTGGTCGAGGGAATGCTCGAGGCACTCCAGCCGAGGCTCGAGCTCGCCTCGTTCGAGCCGTTCGCGGAGCGAACGATCTGCCGGTTCGTCGCTCGAGGGGAGGGCTGACTCCTCGTTTGACCCTCAGGCGTCCCGTTGCCTAGCGCGTCGTGCGATCAGTCCGATCGCGAGGCCGGCCGCGACACCGATCGCGCCGCCCGCCAACCATCCGGTCGTGGCACCCGTCGACGACGACTCGGTCGCCAACGCAGCCGCGACCTTAGTGCTCGTGTCAGCGGTGCTCGTATCTTCGGACACGACGGGAGTCCCTCCCGCAAGCGCCTTTCCGTCGCCCACCACGATCGCGCCGACCATC
>CALGFI010000222.1 GCA_937881155.1 uncultured bacterium
ACGTAGTGGAAGTGGGCGACGATGTAGTACGTGTCCGTCTGCTGATAGTCCGACGGCACGACGGCGTGCGTCACGCCGGACAGTCCGCCGATCACGAACATCGCGATGAACCCCAGCGCGAACAGCATCGGCGTCGTGAACCGGATGTCGCCGCGCCACAGCGTTCCCAGCCAGTTGAAGATCTTCACGCCGGTGGGGACGGCGATGATCATCGTGGAGATGCCGAACGCGGTGTTCGCGACGGGTCCGAGCCCGGTCGCGAACATGTGGTGCGCCCACACCCCGAATCCGATGAACCCGATGGCGATGCCGCTGAACACGACGAACTGGTAGCCGAACAGCGGCTTCCGAGCGAACACCGGCAGGATCTCCGAGACGATCCCCATCGCCGGCAGGATCAGGATGTAGACCTCCGGGTGGCCGAACAGCCAGAACAGGTGCTGCCATAACAGCGGATCTCCTCCCGCCGCCGGATCGAAGAAGTGCGTGTTGAACCGGCGATCGAAGAACATCTCGGTCAGGCCGACCGTGATGATGGGTAGCGAGAACGCCAGCAGCAGCTGGACGACGAGCCCCATCCACACAAACACCGGCATCCGGAACAGTGTCATCCCGGGCGCGCGCATGTTGATGATCGTGACGGCGAGGTTGATCGCCGAGACCGTCGACGCGATGCCCGTGATGATCAAACCGAGCGAGTAGAACGTCATGCCGCGCGTGGGGTCGAGCGTCGAGTTCGAGGGGTAGCCGAACCAGCCGCCGTTCGGAGCGCCTCCGAGGAAGAAGCTTGAGTAGATGAAGATGCCGCCGAACAGGAAAGCCCAGTAGCTGTAGGCGTTCAGCCGGGGGAACGCCACGTCTCGAGCGCCGATCATCAGCGGGATCAGGTAGTTGAAGAACGCCGCGGAGAGCGGCATGACGACGAGGAACACCATCGTCACGCCGTGCATGGTGAAGAGCTCGTTGTACACGCCGGCGCTGACGATCTCCTGATCCGGCTGCGCCAGCTGCATGCGGATCAGCAGCGCTTCGCTCCCGCCCAGCAGGAAGAACGCGATCGCGGTGACGCCGTACAGGATCCCGATCCGCTTGTGGTCGATGGTCGTGACCCAGCTCCAGAAGCCGGTCGTCGATGTCGGCCGGCGGACGAGCCAGCTCCGCCGCTCGCCCGGGACGCTCACCGTTGCCATCGAATCACCGTCACCTCACTCGAGCGTGTTCAGGAACGCGATGAGCTGGTCGATCTCCTCGGACGTCAGCTCGTAGTCGGGCATCAAGGAGCCGGGTTTCATCGCTGGCGGGTCAGCCAACCATCGTCGCAGGTTCTCGTCGGTGTTCTCGAGGATGCAGCCGGCGAAGCAGGCACGGCTCGCGAAATGCGACAGGTTCGGCGCGTCGATGGACCCGCGGATCATCTCGCCGTTCGCGTCCTCCAGCCCGTTCACGGAATGACATTCTGTGCAACCGGCAGGCCCGGCCTCCAAGAACACTCGGAGCCCCTCGGCGGCGGCTCCCTCGAGGGAGCCTGCCGGTCGTTGCTGGTCGGCCACCCACTGCTCGAACTCCGCAGGCGCGTGCGCGACGACGACGAACCGCATGTACGCGTGCGAGAGCCCGCAGAACTCCTTGCACTGCCCCTCGTACACGCCCGGCTCGTCGGCGGCGAACGTCAACGTCCGCGCGTACGTCGGGAACACGTCCTGCGTGCCGAACAGCTCCGGCGCCCAGAACGAGTGGATCACGGAGTTGCCGAGGGTGAGCGGTACGGGATTGTCCCCCTGGCATTCGCTCGGCGCGGGCTGGTTTTCGTACCCGACCCCGACCGCGCACATCGTGAGGAGGACCGGCCTGCCGGTCGGCACGTGCAGCTCGTTCGGGACGTTCACGCCCTCCTCGGGGTAGTCGAACTCCCACCACCACTGGTGACCGAGCACGGTGACCTCGAGCGCGTCGGGTCCGGGATCGCGGGCGAGCTCGAAGATCGTCGCGACGGTCGGGACGGCCACGCCGGCGAGGATTACCGCCGGCAGGATGGTCCATGCGATCTCGAGTCGGGTATTGCCGTGGACCTGCGGCGGGATCGTGTCGCGCCCCTTGCGATGCCGGTAACGGATCGCGAAGAACAGGAGCGCGCCTTCGACGATGACGAAGATCGCCACGGCGACCCAGAACACCGGGACGAACAGGTTGTTCGCCTTCTCCGCGTTGTCGCCTGCGGGTTCGAGCGCACTCTGCGTGGCGTTCGGCGCGCACGCCGCGAGCAACAAACCCCCGGCGACTACGCAGACGGCCGCCAGTACCTTCCGATTCACCTTCGTCGACGATCCCCTCGCTGCTCGTGAACCGGCGCGAAGCCGGGCGAACTCTAACCGTATCTCCGGCCGTCGCCCCGTTCGAACCGGAGCACCACACCAGCTCGCCGAGCGATTCCCAGAGCCGAGACGGTCAGATCGGCGGCGAGAACTGTTCGATCGCTCGCCGCACCGGCGCGAGCACTTCGTTCCACAGGTTCGTCACGATCAGGACTCCGATGGCGACCATGACGACGCCGGATACGCCCGCGATCCAGTGGTAGTTCCGTTTCACGAAGTCGAGCGCGCCCATCAGCTTCCGGATCCCCACACCGACGAGCAAGAAGGGGAGCCCGAGCCCCGCCGAGTAGACCAGCAGCAGCGCAGCCCCCCGACCGGAACCCCCCTGCGCGGCGGCGATCGAGAGCACCCCGCCGAGGACCGGGCCGATACACGGCGTCCATCCGGTGCCGAACGCGATACCGAGGGGGAACGCCCAGACCGGCCCGGGGCGAACCCGAGCGAGCAGCGGACGGCGCTCCGCGAACAGTCCCGGCGACCCCAGACGGAGTGCGTACAGCAGCAACAGCACGCCGAAGGCAACGATGACGACGCCGGCGACCCGCTCGCCGGTCGGCGAGATCAGGAAGCGGCTGACCGCGCCGCTGAACGCGCCGAGGAGCGTGAAGACCACCCCGAACCCGGCTATGAACAGGAGGATCGGCACCACGGGTCGTCGCTCCTCGTGCGCCTCTCCCCCGGCGACGAACGAGATGTACCCGGGGACGAGCGGGAACACGCATGGCGAGGCGAACGAGACGACACCGGCAGCGAACGCGAGGGCGGGCGCCCACCACGCGCCGAGACCGTCCCTGACGAAGTCGGCGAGCACGTCCGCCAGTGTAGGAACAGGAACGGATCGGTTGCGACCGTCCCCCGTTCCTTGTCATAGTGGTACCGACGCTTGTGAAGGTTTTCACGATCGAGCGCCGGGCCTGCGGCAGGAGGCCGGTTGGGGACCGATGCCTATAATTACCCACGCCGCGGCGACCGGGATCGCAGGAACAGCGACACCGCGTGAGGATGGCGATCGGATGAAGGTCCCGGACAGGGTCCTCGAGCTGAGACAGCGCGTCGAGCCCCGCATCAGGGACTTCGAATGGACGTGGACCAGCGCGGTCCTGTTCTCCGTCGCGTTCGGGTTCTTCACCGTGATCTCGATGGCAGTGCTGCCGTCATTCTGGACGTACTTCGCGGAGCAGACGCTCGGGTGGGACGGGCTGTCGGGAACGTCGGACTGGCGGCCGCTCGCGCGGGACGCCGTCGCAGCGGGGCTGTCGACGGGCCCGTTCGTCACGCTGGTGGTCGCCGCCGCGATCATGCAGAACTGGCGCCGGAAGCTCCGCGGCGGCTCGGCAGAGCGCGCCGGCGGCGGCTATCGATGAGGAACCGTTAGGAGAGATCGCCCGCATGCCCTTCCAGAAGACCGAGGTCGACGTCCACACCGACTACGTCGTCGAGACGGTCGACCCCGAATGGCTCGCCAGAGGCGTGAGGTCGCCCAAGCACCTGATGCTCGATCCGGACAACTGCATCCTGTGCCGCGCGTGTGAGGACGTGTGCCCGTGGAACTGCATCTTCATGATGGCTCCGGACATCGTTCAGGACGTCGTTAACGACGCGGTCGAAGCGGAGATCGCCACGACGTACTCGATCTTCGTCGTCGACGACAACGCGTGCACCAGGTGCTCGGTGTGCGTCGAGCGTTGCCCGACCGACGTGCTGTACTACGCGCGTCTTCCCGAGGCCACGGGCGGACGCCGCACCATGGCCGCAGTACCCGAGTCCCAGCGAGCCGAGGTCGAGTAGCGTGAAGCTGAGACCTCCTTCGCCGAGCGAGGTCCTGGAGACCGTTCGCGAGACCGAGGTCTGGAAGTCGGTCTTCCGACCGGGCTCCATCTTCCG
>CALGFI010000223.1 GCA_937881155.1 uncultured bacterium
TCCTTCAGGCGCCGAACCGCCTCGCGCGACTCCGGGCGGATCACGTCCGCCAGCGCAACGGCCCCGATCACGCGAGCGTCCTCAACCACGTGCACGACGGTTCTTCCTTCCGATGCCCACTTCCGCGCGCGGGCGTCGAGATCGCCGTCGGCCGTGAGGCCGAGGCTGTCGAGCAGGTGGGGGCCGCCGACGTACGCATCGTGGCCGTCGACGGTGGCACTCACTCCTCGTCCCTTCAGCGCCTCGAAGTTCGAGACCGTCGCCGGCTTCACGCCGCGGCTCGACGCCTCCTCGACGATCGCTCGCCCCAGCGGATGCTCGCTCCCTTGCTCCAGACCGGCCGCCAGGGCGAGGACCCGCTCGTCGGCGCTCGCGCCGTCCGACGCGATGCCTACCACGCCGATCTCGCCGCGCGTGAGCGTTCCCGTCTTGTCGAACACCATGACGTCGAGCTCGCGCGCGTTCTCGAGGGCCAGGCGGTTTCGAACGAGCAGCCCGCTCCGCGCGGCGAGCGTCGTGGAGATGGCGATGACGAGGGGAACCGCCAGACCGAGCGCGTGCGGACACGCGATGACGACGACGGTGACCGCGCGCTCGGCGACGAAGTCGCCGCTTCGGTCTGCGAGCAGCCACGCAACGGTAGTGATGAGACCGGCGGCGATCGCCACGTACGTGAGGACCATCGCGGCGCGGTCCGCGATGTCCTGCGCTCGCGACTTCGATGCCTGCGCCTCCTCGACGAGCCTCACGATGCCGGCCAGCGCCGTCTCCTCGCCGATGCGCGTGACGCGGATCCGAAGCGCTCCCGAACCGTTGACCGTGCCGGCGATCGCGTCGGCACCCGGACGCTTGCCCACGGGCCTCGACTCTCCTGTGAACGAGGACTCGTCCACGTCGGACTCGCCCTCGACGACCTCACCGTCGGCGGGGATGCGGCCGCCCGGTCGCACGAGCACGACGTCGCCCTGTCGAAGCTCGGAGACGGGGACCTCCTCGGTCCGGTCACCGGTGATGCGTTCGGCCGTGTCGGGCAAGAGCTTTGCCAGCTCCGACAGCGCGCCCTCCGCACGCCCGACCGCGCGCATCTCGATCCAGTGACCGAGCAGCATGATGTCCACGAGCGTCGCGAGCTCCCAGTAGAAGCCCTCGCCCTCGACCCAGAACGTCGTCGCGACGCTGTAGAGGTAGGCCGCGGTGATGCCCACCGAGACGAGCGTCATCATGCCCGGAAGCCGCGCCTGGATCTCGTGTGTTGCGGAGCGGAGGAAGACCGAGCCGCCGTAGAGGTAGATCGCCGTCGCCAGGACGAACGACACGACCTCGCCGCCCGGAAGGTCCGGCGCCGTCAGGCCGAACAGGTCCCACAGGCCTTCCGCATACAGAAGGACCGGGATCGTCAGGACGAGGCAGACCCAGAACCGGGTCCGGAACATCTCGACGGAGTGACCGGCGTGGCGGTCGTGCCCGCCGTGGCCGGCGTGCGGGCCCCCCTCCATCGCGTGCTCGGCGTCCTGGGGGGCGTGCATCTCGTGGCCGGCGTGCTTGTCGTGACCCGCGTGCTCGACATCGGCGGTTGTGGGCACGTGCGCAGCGTGGTCATCGTGGTCGGTGCTGTGATCCGGCGCCGGGTGGTGCTCGTGATTTCGGCCCATGCTCCTCCGAACCTAGCGCAGTCGTCCCGTGTTCCTCATCACGAGGCCGTCGAGCCTCACGTGCTACCGTTACGAGTGAGGGTACCGATCGCGGTTTTCCAGCTACGAGCAGTCCCTCAGCCGGCCGTCACGCCGGTGCCGCGAAGGGCAGGACGTAGGCCCGGACGGCGAAAGGAAGGAGGGATCGCACGTGGCAACAGGTACCGTGAAGTGGTTCAGCCCCGAGAAGGGGTTCGGCTTCATCACTCCGGAAGATGGCAGCGCGGATGTGTTCGTTCATTTCAGCGCGATCACCGGAGAGGGCTACCGAAACCTCGAGGAGAACCAGCGGGTCGAGTACGACGTGACTGCAGGGCAGAAGGGCCCGCAGGCCGCAAACGTCCGAGCCGTCTGAAGTCTTCACCGATGAATACATGAAGGGTCCGGCGCGAAGCGCCGGACCCTTCACTCTCTTGTCGCTCTCGACGACCGAAAGGGGACGCATGACGAGTCGCGTTTGCACGGCATCATGGTGAGGCAATCGTCCCGCACGAGCTTTGGACCGCCGACTGGAACCAGGGACTCTCCCGCCCAAGGCGGACGGGGGCGTGCCTGCGCCTATGAGGGATGCAAGACGATCCTGTCGGTGTACAACACCGCCACCTCGTGCTGGCTCCACACGCAGCCCTCCATGCGCCCGCCCCTCTCGCGAACCTAGACGGGAACGCCGCTCGGGCACCTCCTCGTTACGCTTGTGCCGTGACGTTCGCGCCGAACGACCTCGCGTTCATCGCCGATCCGTACCCCACGTACGCCGAGCTCCGAGACACCGCGCCGGTCCTGTACGACGAGGCGACCGACCACTGGCTCGTCTCGCGGTACGAGGACGTCAACTCGCTTCTCCGCGACCGGCGCTTCGGCCGCACGTACCACCACATCGCCACGCATACCGAAATGGGGCGTCCCAACGAGCCCGAATGGCACGGGCCGTTCTGGAACCTGATCCGCGCGGGCATCCTCGACATGGAGCCGCCCGACCACACACGGGTTCGGCGCCTCGTCGCCAAAGCCTTCACGCCCCGCTACGTCGAGGGCCTCCGCCCGATGGTCCAGCGGGCGATGGACTCGCTCGTGGAAGGCGTCGACGGCATGGACGAGTTCGACATGCTGCCGACCATCGCCGAGCCGCTGCCGGTGACGGTCATCGCGGAGATGCTCGGCGTGCCCGAGGCGGATCGGCACCACCTTCGCCCGTGGTCGGCGGACATCTGCAAGATGTACGAGCTCAATCCGCCGCTCGAGTCACAACGCGACGCGGTGCGGGCGAGCACCGAGTTCTCCGACTACCTCCGCGATCTGTCACGTCTACGAAGGCGTGAACCGCGCGACGATCTCATCTCCGCGTTGACGCAGGTCGTGGACGAGGGCGAGAAGCTCACCGAGGACGAGCTGATCGGGACGTGCGTCCTCATCCTGAACGCCGGACACGAGGCGACGGTGAACTCGACGCTGATCGGCTGGTGGACGCTGTTCCGCCACCCGGAACGGCTGAAGGAGCTCCGCGAGGATCGCTCGTTGCTCCCCACCGCCGTCGAGGAGCTCCTGCGGTTCGACACGCCGCTGCAGATGTTCGAGCGCTGGGTGCTCGAACCGTTCGAGCTCCACGGCCACGAGATCCCCCGCGGCGCGGAGCTCGGCCTGCTGTTCGGCTCCGCGAACCGCGATCCGAGCGTGTTCGATCAGCCCGACGAGCTCGACCTGGCGCGCGAACCGAACCCGCACGTCACGTTCGGTAACGGCATCCACTTCTGCCTCGGGGCGCCGCTCGGTCGGCTGGAGCTTCAGGTCTCGTTCGCCACGCTGATGGATCGGTTCCCCGACCTCGAGCTCGTCGAGGAACCGGCGTGGAAGCCGAACTACATCATCCGCGGGTTGGCCGGCCTGCACGTCCGTCCGTAGCGTCAACCGTCGCCGAACCGTTTCGT
>CALGFI010000224.1 GCA_937881155.1 uncultured bacterium
CCGAGGCGACCGTTCGAACGCGGGCGCGCCTGAACATCCAGAGCGATGCGGACGCATACACGGTCCGGTTGGAGCTCGACGCGGGCGAGGGCGAGGACGTCGGATGGTCGCGCCGGTGGGACCGCCGAATCGAACGAGACCTGCAGTAGCGACTCGGTCTAGTTCGCGCCCACTTTGTTCCAGATCTTCCTCAGCAGCTCCTCCATCCGTTGGGCGCTGTCCTTCGACTCGCCGCTCCCGGGCGTCGCGTCAGCGAGGTGACCAGGTCGCGAACGAACCGGCCATCACCCGCACGGGCGCGCCGGGCGGTCGCACCGATTGCACCCAGACGCCTTCCTCACCGGCTTCGTTGATGCCGGCGTAGGCGAACGCGCTCCCGTCGGGAGCCCACAGGCTCATGCTCTGCGCGTACTGCTCGAAGAACGGCAGGTAGTCGCGGCCGAACGTCTGGCTGGGATAGAAGCGAAGCGACGTGAGCGTTTCGTTCCCGCCCCACACGGCCCACCGGAACCAGACCTGCCCCGCATCCTCCTCCGGTAGTAGATGGAGCAGACGGTCGCCTCGGGGACTCCAGAAGAACGCCGGGACGAAGCTCGACGACACCTGCTCGATGTCGCCGGTGGCGAGATCGATCACGGACAGTGGTTGCACATCGTTCGCGCCTTCCAGGACCTGGAACGCGATGCGGCTCCCGTCTGGGTTCACGACGAACGAGATGGAGCCCGAGAACGAGAGGAGATCGTCGGCGCGCGCTCGCGCGACGTCCTGCACGACGAGATGCTGACCGGTCGGCCTGCCGGCCGCGTAGACGAAGTTCGTGCCGTCGGCCGTCCACACGGGTGCGCGGAACGAACCGGGTCGAGAGTTCACCGTGACGAGCGATCCGTCGAGGCTCAGCCGCTCCAACCGATCGAACCCGACGTGCACGAGCAGCTCCCGGCCCGTCGGATCCCACGACAGGTAGAAGGGGTCGCCGCCGTCCAGACGCGTTGCCTCGGTGCCTCCTGCCTCGACGTCGACGACGCCGAGCTGGATACCGTCGCCTTGCGGCGAGCCGAGGAACGCGATGCGCGAGGATGTCGGATCCCACGAAAGGTAGAAGGGCGCGACCGTCGTCGACGCCTCGGTCCGTTCCGCCCCCCGCGCCGTCGTCGTCACGAGCGTCGCCGCCGGCTCGCCAGTCGTCGCGTCGAGGCTGACCCACGCGACGCGGGAACCGTCTGGGGACCACGTCGGTTGCACCACCAGACTCTCGCCCTGGACGACCTCTGCGAGGACGATGGCGTCCGATCCGTCGGGCGCGACGTTGACGAGGTTGCCCGCCTCGTCGATCACCATGAGCCGACCGCCGAGCGACGCGGGGACGCGCCCCTCCGACGACGGCACGGGTGATACCCCAGGCGAGGTCTCGGTCGGAGACGCGGGTGGAGAGCCGACGTCCACGTCCGGCAGATCCGTGTCGTCGCCAGGCGACGTGCACGCCGCCGCGGCAAGCACGAACGCGAGGGCGAGGGCTCGCGATCGTCGCAGGGTTCTCGCCGAACCGGCCGCGCGTGAGCGCATCACGGCGACCGTATCAACTCGGCGCGTCGGGCGGGTGCGCCATCCGGAGCGCGGTCGAGCACCGAACGCCCCGCTCCGGCCCGTACACAGCGTGGTACGGGCGTCCGTCGCGACCGCCGGCCAGGCCGGGTCCGCGCATCAGCGTCACGCCACGGGCACGCGCCGTCCACGTTTCGACCACGTCGCCCTGGCGCGACGCGCGAACCTCGAATCGTGCTGAGCCGATGACCGTGAAGACGGCGACGAGCCGCCGATACCATCGACCGTCCATGTGCGCCGTCACGCCAACGGAGCCGGGCCGATACACGCCCACTCCCGCCTCGTTCGGCCGCCACGTCGCCAAGCCGCGCACGCCTTCGCCGTCCGTGCGGACGCGTTCGGTGAACTCGCCAACCAGCGTTTGGATGCACGGGAAGCCGGCGAACGGCGACTCGACGTCGAACCCGTCGATCTCCATGCGGACCTTCGCCGTTCCGAACTCGCCGGACATCGTTCGGAGCGGCCCGCCACGGATCTCGTCCCACAGCTCGGCTGCGAATCGCTCGTCGAGCACGTCGTCGAGGTGCGAGAACCCGTCGGATGCCGTCCGGCGGAGCGCGTTCGACAGATCGACGCCGTTCGCGAGCGCCCCTATCACTCGAAGCCCGGCAGATGCTGTCGGAACAGGATGTAGCCGAGGCCGGCGCCGACGTCGAGCAGGAGGTGCGCGACCACGATCGGCCACACTCGTCTCGTCCTCGAGAAGACGGTTCCGAAGAGCGCTCCCATCGCCAGGTTGCCGAGGAACCCACCCCACCCCTGGTACAGGTGGTACGTCCCGCGCAACAGAGCGCTCGCGCCGACCGACGCGCTCTCCGTGAGACCGAGCTGCCGCAGCCGCGTGACGAGGTAGGCGACGACCACGACCTCCTCGAGCAGCGCCGCCTCGGTGGCGTTCAGCACGAGCACCGGCACCGTCCACCAGTGCCCCAGCGGCGGCACCGGGACGACGAACCGGTTCACGCCGAGCTCAACGGCCGCGAGGTACACCCCGATGCCGGCGAGTCCGACGACGGCGAACAATGCGATGCCGTGCACCACGTCGTCGCGCACGCGGTCGGCGCGGAGGCCTAGCGCACCAATACCCTCGCCGCTCCGGCGCACCAGGTACACGACGAGCCACACCGGCGCGAGCCCGAACAGCGATCCGAGCACCTGCCGAGCGAGCATCGTGCTCTGCGAGACCGACGCGACACGTGCGCCCCGCACCGGGAACTCGAACAGCGTGAGGATCGCGAACACGGCGCTCGCGAGCAGCGACAGGGAGAGCACGACCAGCGTCTCCTCGGCGAGCGTTCGCCGCGGCAGGGGCGGCGCGTCCCGCCGATGCTCGTTCGTGCGCATGGCGCAAGCGTACGGCGGGTGCGTAGGATGCGCGCCGACGTGGATGCCGGCCGGTGAGCGAAGCGAACGTCGTGTGGCCGGCCTTACCGTGACGGCCAACGGCGGAAAGGACACGCGCGACGTCGCCGACGTCGTCGTCGTCGGCGCCGGCACGATCGGCGGGTGGGCATCGTGGTTCGCCAGACGGAACGGCGCCAAGCGCGTCGTGGTTATCGAACGCGACCTCGCCGGACAGGGAGCGAGCAGCCGTGCCGCCGGGATCGTTCGGGCGCAAGGCGGAACGCGTGAAGCCGTCGCCCTGGGCCGATGGTCGATCGACTTCTACAACCGACAGCACGATCTGCTGGGCACCGATTCCGGGTTCCGCGAGCTCGGCTACCTCCTCCTCGCCGTGACGAGCAGGGACGAACGCGAGGGACGCGAGCGCGTGGCGATGCAGCGCGCGGACGGGCTCGACGCGCGGTGGCTCGGCGTCGACGAGGCCGTCGAGCTCAACCCGACACTGGCGCCGAACGGGTTCCGCGGCGCCTCGTACGTCGCGACCGACGGACACATCGATCCGCCGCGCAACGTACGCGCGTACTCGCTCGCGATGCAGCGCTCGAAGGTCGATCTGCGCGAGCGGACGGCGTTCACCGGACTTCGTTGCTCCGGTCCGCGTGTCGTGGGCGTCGAGACGAGCGCCGGCCCGATCGCGACCGAACGCGTGATCCTCACCGGCGGGCCCGCGCTCCGCGCGGTCGGGAGGATCGCCGGTGCGACGATCCCGGCCGGGGGCGCGCGCCATCAGGTGGCCGTTTCGGAGCCGCACGACGCGTTCGGCGTCGACCGGCTTCCGATGGTCTTCGACGTCGGCGCCGGGCTGTACTGGCGGCTCGAGGAGGGCGGCTTGCTGTGGGGCATGAGCAACCCGGATGAGAGGCCGGGGCGAGCGCGAACGATCGACTGGACGTACCTGAGGAGGATGCAGCGACGGTTGCGGCGATTCGTTCCGGTGACCGGCGACCTCGGCATCCGAAAGGTGTGGGCGGCGACGATCGACTACACGCCCGACCATCTACCGATCATCGGGCCGCTCATCACGAGCGACGGAGAGGGGGTCGACGGGACGGTTGTCGCGTCGGCGGCCGGTCACGGGATGATGTGGGGACCCGCCGTCGCGAAGGTCGCGGCCGACCTGGCGGTCAAAGGCCGGACGAGCGTCGTCGATGTAAGCGGGTTCGGTTTGGATCGGTTCGACGAGCAGGGACGGTCGCCTTCGTACGACCCGATCGCCCTGCCGTTTCCGATCGACCTGTCCGACGATCCCGAGGAGTGAGGATCGCTACCGCAACGCGACGTCGACGAGGATCAGCTCGGACACGTCGTTCGCCGAGACCCGGACCGACGACTGGTCGGTGATCTGTGCCGCGTCGCCCGTCTGCATCTGCTCGCCGTTGGCGTCGACGTCGCCCTCGATCACGTAGAGATACGCGCCGCGTTCCCGGCCAAGCTCCTGCTCGACCGACGCTCCTTCGTTCAGCCGCGACACGAATACGTGCGCGTCCTGGTGAACCCGAACCGCTGCGCCGCCGTCGCCGCTGATCGCCTTCAGCATCCGGTCCGTGCGGTCGGCGGCCGTGAACACCTTCTGCTCCACGCCGGGCTCGAGTCCGCGTTCGTTCGGCATGATCCAGATCTGGATGAACCGCATCGGCTCGGTCTCGGACGCGTTCTGCTCCGAATGCCACGCGCCACTGCCGAGCGTCATCCGCTGCACCGAACCCGCCGGCAGCGGGCCGGGTGCGCCGCCGACGTTGTCCTCGTGACGGAACGAGCCCTCGACGACGTACGTGAGCCCCTCGATATCCCGGTGCGGATGCAGTGGCCAGATCGCGCCGGGGATCAGTCGATCATCGTTGAAGACGCGCATCGTGCCGAAGCTCGTGTACTCGGGGTCGTAGTACGTGTCGAACGAGAAGTGCCAGCGCGCCCGGAACCAACCACCCTCGACGTCGGAGATCTCCTTGTCGCGCCGAACCTTGATCGCCATCGCGCGGTCCGCGCGGCTAGAACTGCAAGACGGGGCAGGTCAGCGTGCGCGTGACGCCCTCGACCGACTGGATGGGCATGACGATCGCTTTGGCGAGCTCGTCGAGATCCGCCGCCTCGCCGCGAGCGATCACGTCGTAGGGACCCGTGACGCCGTCGGCCTGCATGATGCCTTTGATGCCCGAGATCTCCCGTGTGACGTGATTCGCCCTGCCGACCTCGGTCTGGATCAGGATGTACGCGCTGACCACGGCGAACCCCCCTCGTGCTGGCCGGCAGCCATCGTACTCGGAACCGATTCACGCCGTTTGCTCGAGCGCGCCGATGGCCTCCTCCATCGTCGGCTGAGCCGCGGTGCCCCCGAGCGCCCGCCCCGACAGCGACGCGCACGCGACCGCGAGCGCCAGACACCGGTCGAGCGACCAGCCGCGAAGCCGTCCGGCGATGAACCCCGCGGCGAAGGTCGCCCCGGCCCCCGTCGTGTCGACGACGTCGATGGGGATCGCCTCAGAGCGGACGACCTGATCGCCCCACATCGCGAGGCCGCCGCCCTGTCCGAACTTCACGGCGACGACCGTGCCGTGTTCGGCCAGCGCCTCGGCCGCGACGTCCACATCGTCGACACCCGTGATCGCGCGGATCTCGATCGAGTTCGCGAACAACATGTCGGTCTCGGCCAGAAGGTCGAACAGACCGCCGTTCCAGTTCCCCGTCGGATCCCGGTTCGGATCGACAGACGTCGACGCACCCGCGTGATGCGCCCGTTCGAAGAGTTCCCGGAGGTCCGGACGGAGCGACTCCTGAAGGTAGAGAGACGAGACGTGCACGTGCCTGCTGGACGACAGCACCGCACGGTCGACGTGGCTCTCGTCCAACGCGGCGATCGTGCCGACGTCGGTCATGACCGCCTCGGCCTCGTCGCGCTTCACCACGATCGACAGGCCCGTGGTGCGCTCGGGATCGACAACGACACCGGTCGTGTCGACGCCGTGCGCGTCGAGAGACTCGACGACGAACCGTCCGAACGCGTCGTCGCCGACGATGCCGGCGAACGCGACGTCGAGGCCGAGTGTCGCCGCGCCGCACGCCGCGATTCCGCCCGAACCGCCGAGAGTGAGTACGGACCGCTGGACCAGGCGCTCGCCCTCTTCGAACTCCGGGAGCCGGTCCGCGGAAACGATCAGGTCCGGCTTCGCGTCACCCAGAACCAACAGGTCGAACGCTCGAGCCACGACAAGAGCCTAATCCCGGCTACCTCCGCCCCGCCTCGCGCAGACGTCTCCGCTCCGACAGGTGGTCGGCGACGCCGATCGCGCTGAACGGCAGCGCCGGCGCGACGATGAGCACGACGTCGCCGGCGACGCGAACGCTGAGGTAGACGTACGCGGCGGTGACCGCAACCGCCAGAGCGCGCGCCTTCCAGCTCTCGTCTTGGTCCGCTCGAAGCGCGACGATCCCGCCCGCGCCGATGCCGGCGACCAGGCCGGTGACGCCGTCGGCCGCGAGCGCCCAGACCGGGACTCCGACGACCAGTGTGAGGATCATCGCCCTGACGACGGCGCCGGGACCGCGCGGGTGCTCGGACAGGAGCGCCAGCGCGACGAACACGAACGGGATCAGCGCCAGACCGAACGCGATGAACGGCCCCGCCGCGGGTGCGTCTGCCTCCTCCGACGCGGCGGAGACCAGACCCACCAGGATCGACCAGTACGCGGGTACGAGGACCAGCGTGGACAGCAGGATCGCGCGCCATTTGCGCTTCGCTGGAAGGGGCTCGGCTCCGGCGGATGCCGGCCGCCGCGACCTCGAGGTCATCATCCCTTGACGGCGCCGGCGGTGAGGCCCCGCACGAAGTACTTCTGCAGCGAGAAGAACACGACGAGCGGCAGCGACATCGAGATGAACGCCGCGGCCGTCAGCACCTGCCAGTCCTCCCCGCGTCCCCCAAGGAGATTCCGCAGGGCGACCGTGAGCACCTGGTTCTGGCTGGTCCCTCCGAGGAAGACGTACGCGACGAGCAGGTCGTTCCACACCCACAGGAACTGGAAGATGGCGAACGCCGCGAGCGCCGGAACGGAGAGCGGGATGATCAGCCGCCAGAAGATCGTGAAGTGGTCGGCGCCGTCGATCTTCGCCGACTCGATGATCGATGACGGAAGCGAACCGATGTAGTTGCGGAGCAGGTACGTGGCGAGCGGCAGCCCGAATCCAGCGTGGGCGAGCCACACGCCGAGGAACGTCCCGTTCAGGTCGAGATCGGGGAAGATCTGCCGGCCGAACAGCACCGCGCCCCCGCTGTACAGCTTGAGGATCGGGATCAGGGCCATCTGCAGCGGGACGACGAGGAGCCCGACCACGATGACGAACATCACGTACCGTCCCTTGAAGTCCATCCACGAGAACGCGTACGCGGCGAAAGCCGCGATGGTGATGGGAATGACGGTCGCCGGGATGGTGACGGCGAGGCTGTTCATGAACGCGTTGCCGAACCCGGCGGCGTCGAGCGCGGTCCGGTAGTTCTCGAGGGTCCATTCGGCCAGCCGGAACGGGTGCGCGAACACCGTCCACCACCCGGTGCTGAGCACCTGCTCCTCAGGACGGAACGACGTGATCAGCACGCCCACCGTGGGGACCAACCAGACCACGACGATCAGCGTGACGACGATCCGAACGCCCCAGCCGCCCTTCTTGGGCTCGCCGACGTTTCCGGCTTCGCCGGGCACGTCGCGGACCGCCACCTCGCCGCGCTGCGGCTCGGTGGCGATGGCCGGTGGGACGGTCGGCGAGCTCATCGCGTCAGCTCCTCTTCGCGGAAGCGCCGGACGTTCCAGATCATCACCGGAACGATCACGACGAACAGGACCACGGCGATCGCCGCTCCACGTCCGAAGTTCCGGCTGCTGAAGAACCAGTCGATCATCCGTTCGGCGATCACGACCGTGCCGTCGGACTCCGCGTTCCCCATGATGAACACGATGTCGAACACCTTCAATGCGTTGATGACCATGTAGGTCGTAACGACGACGATGGTCGGCAGGATCGACGGCACGATGATCCGCCGGAAGACCTGCATCTCGGAGGCGCCGTCGATCCGTGCCGCCTCGATGATCTCGTCCGGGATCGCCTTGATCGCCGCGGACAGCACGACCATCGCGAACCCGGTCTGTATCCATACCAAGATCACCATGAGGAACAGGTTGTTCCACGGCTGCAGCGTGAGCCACGCGACGGGGTCCTGACCGAGCCCTATCCAGATCCCGTTCAGCAGGCCGATGTTGCTTCCGAATCCCTGCGGCCGAAAGTCGTAGATCAGCCGCCAGGTGATCGACGCTCCGGCGAACGAGATCGCCATCGGCAGGAAGATCGCCGACTTGGCGATCGCCTCGCCCCGACGGAGCCGGTCGGCCAGCGTTGCGAACGCGAGCCCGATGGTCACGCCGAAGAACGGGACGATCACGATCCACGCCGCCGTGTTGCGAATGGCCGTCAGCATGTCGTGGTCGGTGAACACGAACCGGTAGTTGGCGAGTCCGACGAAACTCTCCGACCTCGCGTCCTTGAAGCTGATGAGGATCGTGTTGATGACCGGATAGACCAGGAACACTGCGAGGATCACCAGGCAGGGGCCGACGAACACGTACGGCCGTACTCCCTCGCGTACGCGCTCGGGCAGGAACTCGATGACCCTGTTCGCCCCCCAGTACAGGAAGAAGACGCCGCCGACGCCGACGACGAGCGCGACGCCGACGACGATGAAGCGGTTCGCGTTCTCGTCGCGCAGGTAGTCGAACGTCACCCACAGGAGGGCGAACGCGACGATGGGGACGAGGACCGCACTGAGCAGCCGGAGGACGAAGACGCCTACCCGTCCCGCGGACGCGGGCTGTGCGACCGCTTCAGGGGTCGTGTCGGTCACGTCGGGTCATCCTCTCCCGACCTCGGTCCGTCACGCAAACACGAGGGGCGGCCGCTGTGCGGCCGCCCCTCGGTTCCGGCAACTCTCCTCGGTCTACTCCGCCGGCCAGCTCGATTCGATCTCGTCGAGGATCCCCTCGATCGAGTCCGGACCATTCCGCATGTAGTCGACCATCCCGGTCCAGAAGCTGCCCGCCCCGACGGCCGACGGCATCAGGTCTGAGGCGTCGAACCCGGCTGTCCCGGCCGCCAGACCATCCGTCAGTACGGTGGACGACTCGGCGAGGATGTCGTTCGCGTAGCAGTCCGGGCCGACGTTGATGTTCGGGGAGATGCGGGAGGACGCCGGGTCGCCCGAGAGCGCGCACTGGACGTCCTCGGCCATGAACCGCTCGAGGAAGTCCCGGACCTCGGGACGGTTCCCGCCCGTCCCCACGACGGCGAGCTCACCGGCGAACAGGGTCCCTTCCTGGTCGATCGGCGGCAGCGGGAACCAGTCGTAGTCGACACCGGCCTCGGTGTCCTCCGGGAAGAACGCGTTGATGAAGCTGGCCTGTCGATGCAACCAGCAACCCGGCGGGTCCTCGAACATCGGGAGCGGCGCCTCACCGAACTGGAGCGAAGGCGTGTTCTCCGCGCCTCCGAGCACGTAATCGGGGTGGAACATCACGTCACCGAAGATCTGCGCCGCGTTGAGGACGGCAGGATCGTTGAACGGGATCTCGTGCGTGTACCACTGCTCGTACACGTCGAGCCCGGCGGTGCGCAGCATGATGTCCTCGATCCAGTCGGTGGCCGGCCAGCCGGTCGACCCCTCGCTCTGGAAGCCCACGCACCACGGCGTCCCGCCGTCGGCGACGATCTGATCGGACAGGGCAAGCATCTCGTCCCACGTCTCGGGTTCCGTGTATCCCGCGGCGTCGAAGTCGTCCTTCGGGTACCACACCATGCTCTTCAGGTTGATGTTGGTCGGAACGCCGTAGTGCTGGCCGTCGACCTCGCCGAGCGACACGAAATACTCGCCGAACAGCTCCTCGAGCTGGCCGACGTCCATCCCCAGGTCCTCCAACGAGGTGAGCTGGCCCGCCCCAGCGAGGTCCGCAACGAGTCCCGGCTGCGGCGCGAGGAAGATGTCCAGGGTGCCGGCCTCGGCGCGGATCTGAGATTGCTGTTCGGCCTCTCCGGACGCCTCGATCTCGGCGGTGTAGTCCGCGTCCGCGTTGATCATCTCGTCGATGATCCCGTTGTAGATCTCTACCTCGCCTGGGTCTCCGGCCGACAAGATGTTCACCTGGCCGGTATTCTCGGCGCCTCCCGCGCCGTCGCCGTCTCCGTCTCCGTCCTCGTCCGCGGCACACGCCGCTCCGATCAGGACGAGGACGAGAGCCGGCGCCATCAGCCTGAGCATGCGCATACGCTTCCCCCTCCTCTCGCGGGCAAGCTATTTCACCCACACGTATCTAATACGGTCAACCCGGCGTCGCGGGTCGAGCCATGGCGCCGCCGTCCGAACGCGCAATGAGGTCGGCGAACCAGCGCGCGCTGGCCTTCGGCGTCCTGGCCTGGGTGGCGAAGTCAACCCCGACCACGCCGAACCGCTTCGCGTAACCCTCCGCCCACTCGAAGTTGTCGAGCAGCGACCAGGCGAAATACCCGGCCAGTGGAACCCCCTGGTCGAGCGCACCGTTCGCAGCCGCCACGTGCTCACGCAGATACGCGACGCGACGATCGTCCTGGACGAAACCGTCGATTCCCGGCTCGTCCTCGAAGGCCGCTCCGTTCTCGGTGATCAAGATCTTTGCCGGCCCGTACTCGCGGTGGACCCTGGTCAGGACGGCGGTGAGGCCCTCGGGCTCCACGGGCCACCCCATCGCGGTCACCTCGATGCCCGGCGGCGGGTACGACCATGCGCCGAGCGATCCGGGGAAGTCCCCGCTGGCACGCCCCGGTCGCGGACGCGAGCTCACGGTGTGCCGGCGGTAGTAGTTCACGCCGAGGAAGTCGAGCGGCTTGGCGATGGACTCGAGATCGCCGTCCAGCACGAACTCCATGTCGGTCACGCCGCGGAAGTGCTCAATGAGCTCGCGCGGATATCCGCGGCCGAAGAGCGGATCCAGCACCAACGCGTTCAGGTGGAGATCGGCCAGGCGCGCGGCGCGGACGTCTTCCGGCCGATCGGTCTCGGGCAGGCACGGCTCGAGGTTCAGCGCGATGCCGACCTCGCCGGTTGTCAGCGCATCGAGGGCGAGTCCGTGCGCGAGCAGCAGATGGTGGGTCGCTGCGAGTGCGAGCGCATCGTCGTGTTTTCCCGGCGCGTGCACGCCGGTGCCGTACCCGAGCCACGCCGCGACCCACGGCTCGTTCAACGTGATCCAGAACGGCACCTCGCCTCCGAGTGCGTCGTGGACGAGGCGTGCGTACTCGGCGAAGCGCTCGGCGGTCTCGCGAACCGGCCACCCGCCCGCGTCCTCGAGAGCCTGGGGAAGGTCCCAGTGGTACAGCGTCGCCACGGGGGCGATGCCACGTCGGTTCAGCGCGTCGACGAGTCGGCGATAGTGATCGAGCCCGGCTCGGTTCGGCGCACCGCGCCCCTCGGGCTGGATCCGCGGCCACGCGATCGAGAACCGGTACGCGCCGATCCCGAGCTCGGCCATGAGGTCGGCGTCCTGTTCGTACCGGTGGTACTGGTCGCATGCGACGTCCCCGGTCTCGCCGCCTCGGACCTTTCCCGGGGTCCGACAGAACGTGTCCCAGATCGAGACTCCGCGCCCATCCTCGTGAACAGCGCCCTCGACCTGGTACGCCGACGTGGCGACACCCCAGAGGAAGCCGTCGGGGAAGGCGTGGATCGCAGAGTCTCGGCTCAGGCGCCGTCCTCGTAGATCCCGAGTCCAGTGTCGGGATCGAAGAAGTGCATCCGGCCGACGTCGACGGTGAGCTCGATCGGCTCGCCCTGCTTCGCCTTCGTCCGCGGGTTGAGTCGTGCGACGAACGTCGACTCTCCCTGCTGGGCCTCCTGCTCCACGGCCTCGAGCGCCTCGGCGCCGACGTCGTGCGCCAGCTCCTTGACGTCCTCGGTGACCACGATCGGCGCCTCTATCTTGAAATGCACGACGACGTCGGAGCCGAGCGCCTCGCGAAGATCGACCGTCGATCGGAGCCGGTCATCGGACGCCTGCGACGCGAGCGAGGCGTCTTCCATGTCCTCGGGGCGGATCCCGACGATCACCCGCTTCCCGTCGAACCGCTTCAGCGCCGGCCGCGATGACATCACATGGTCCGGTACGCGCAGCTTGAAGCCGCCGAACTCGATCGCCGCTGATCCGTTCGTTCGCGAGATCGTCCCCTCGACCATGTTCATCGCCGGTGAGCCGATGAACCCGGCGACGAACAGGTTCACCGGGTGGTCGTACAGGT
>CALGFI010000225.1 GCA_937881155.1 uncultured bacterium
GCCGTTCCTCCCGGTAGCGGGCCACGATGAAGAGCGAGTAGTCGACCCCGACGGCGAGCCCGATCATCGTGATCATGTTCTGCACGAAGAACGAGAAGTCGACGACGAGGCCCGCTAGGGCCGTGGCTCCCATCGCGATCGCGATCGAGAAGGCCGCGAGGACGAGTGGGATGAGGCCCGCGACCACGGCGCCGAGGACGACCAGCAGCACGATCAACGCCACGATCGAACCGATGCCCTCGCCCTTCACGATGTCCTCCTCGATGATCTCGGTGAACTGATTGAAGAGCGTCGCGGGACCGGCGACGTGGGTCTCGAACCCCTCCGGTCGTTCGACCGAGGTCACGGCTTCGTCGAGCAGTTCGGCGTCATCACTCAGCTCGTCCTCATCGGTCTCGGTCATGAGCACCGGAAGCAGCACGGCGCGACCGCTCTCGGAAACGGGACCGTCCTCGGTCAGGAAGCTGCCCACGCTCTTCACCACGTCGGGACCGAGCGCCTCCACTTCTTCCTGAAGGGCGCCGATGTACTCCGTGTAGACGGGATCCTCGAAGGTCGCCGTTTCCGAGATCACGAGGACCAGCTCGGAGTCGGGCTCCTCACCCCGGAGACGGTCTTCGACGAGCCGGGCGGCCTCCTTCGCTTCGGGCTCGTTCGTGAAATCGATCGCGTTCGTCAGTGCGTCGCCGAACAGCCCGCTCGCGACGAGACCGATCGCCCCTCCCAGCAGCACGACCCAGGCAGAGACGGTACGCCACGGGTGACGACTGCTGGCTCGCGCGAACGCTTCCGGGTTGATCCTCATCTCGGGCTCCCTTCGTGTGTATGCCCTTGCACTCGCCGGAGGCTGTGGTCTCGCCCGGGCGTCACGCGATCACGCCGCCACGGACGCACGCTCCCGGTCTCGCGCCGCTACGAGCGGCGCCGCGATCGCCCGCAGCACGCCCGGCAACGCTCGGATCTCCTCGACGATCCGGTCGAGCTCGAAGCTCTCCTTTGCCGTGAGGACCAGCGCGTCGTACGGACCGCTGACGTCGAGCGCCTCCGCGACCCCCTCGACGGCTCCCAGCCTGCTCGAGATCGGGAGGATCGTGGGCTCGGCCTGAACCAGCACGTATGCCTCGGTCACGTCCACTCCTTTCGTCGGTGGCGTCACGCTACCGCGTTCTGGGGAAATGTGACAACCGCTGCCATTTCGCATCGTCTGTCAACTGCTATCCTGTGCCCATGAACCCCGATGCGGGCCTGCGCGAGCGGAAGAAGGCGAAGACCAGGGCGGAGCTGACCGAGGCGGCGCTCCGGCAGTTCACGGAGCGCGGCTTCGACGAGACGACCGTCGAGGACATCGTCGGCGCATGCGACGTCTCCCCTCGCACGTTCTTCCGGTACTTCGACTCGAAGGAAGACGTGGTGATCGGGTTCTTCGACGACCTCGGCGCCGAGCTCGTGGAGCTGCTCGCCGGGCGTCCGCCCGACGAGGCGCCGTTCGCGGCTGCCCGCGCGGCGTTCGAGTCCTTCGCCGACATCTACCAGGAACGCCGGAACCGCGTGTGCGCGGTGAGTCAGCTCGCGTACGAGACGCCGCCCATCCGAGCCCGTCTCCTCGACAAGCACGCGCGCTGGGAGAACGGGCTGGCGCGCGAGCTTGCTCGCCGCATGCAGACCGATCCGGAGACCGACCCCCGGCCCCGTCTGATCGCCGCCGTCTCGCTCGCGGCGTTCTCGACGGCGGTGAGGGGCTGGGTCGCCGACGGCGGCCGCGGGGAGCTCTCGCCGCTCGTCTCGGCGAACCTCCGCGCGGTCGAGAACGGGCTCGATCGCACCAGCGTTCCGTCCGCCTGACTTGTCAGTCGGCGTAGGTCCTCTCGAGTAGCCCCAAGCGAGGGGTTATCGACACACGAGACCGTAGGTCACCTCGACCAGGATGAGCGCGCGCGATGGCTTTCGTCCCTTTCGTCCGGTTCGGGCCGGGGGCACGACCTGAATGCCCAGGTCAAAGACCCTTTTCGGGGTCCGATGAAGGACGTTGCGGTTGCCCGTGGCCCCGCATTGGTCCCGCGCGGGACACGGACTCGTCCGCGATCGCAAGCCATGTAACAAGCCCTTCGTTGATTGGATCAATGGCGCCGATCCCTCCCCCACGTCGCACATCCTCACCTTGGCCGAGGTCAACCAAGAGCACACCGTGTACCTGGTAGAGGTTGAAGATGAAGACGAGCTTCGCAGGTGGCTTGCCCGTCATCACGAGGAGCTCTTCGAAAAAGAGCTGAAAGGGTGGTACACGGACCCGGCGCTGTGGCCGCACGACCGGTCGCTCAAGATGTTGGAAGAGTGGTGTTCCTTCGAGCTCCACACCGTCGTGGTGGACACCGGTGAGTCTCCGCTCGAAGACGATGAGTTCGAAGATTGAGCCCATGCTGGCAACACGCAACCCTGTGGATCAGAGTTTTCGATCCCAACAGGCCGGCAGCGCGAGTGAGGCCGCCCGGGCCGACTTACGATGGCGCGTCGTCGGCCGCAGGGAGGATCCGATGCCAGCACACGCAGTCACGATGTTGGGGACTGGGCTCATCGGCGACTTCTACACGAAGACGCTTCGGAGCGGCCGTGGCCGGGACGAGGTCCGGGTCGTCTACTCGCGCACCGAGGAGCGCGGCGCGGCGTTCTCGGAGCGCTGGGGCATCCCCGAACACACGACCGACCTGAGACGAGCGGTCGAGCACCCGGACACCGACGTCGTCGTCGTCGGGCTGCCGAACCACCTCCACGAGGAGGCAGTGTCCCTCGTCGCCGAGGCGGGCAAGGCGGTGTTCTGCACGAAGCCGCTGGCCCGGACCGGCGAGGAGGCCGGCCGGATCCTCCAGGCGGTGGAGCGCGCGGGGGTGTTCGCCGGCTACCTCGAGGACCTGTGCTACACGCCGAAGACGTTGACCTCGCTCGCGGCCGTGCGCGCCGGTGCGATCGGCGACGTGACGTGGGTTCGATCCCGCGAGACGCACCCGGGACCGCACTCCGCGTGGTTCTGGGACGGCCGGCTGACCGGCGGCGGCGCCATCGTCGATCTTGGCTGCCACTGCGTCGAGATCATCCGGAACTTCGTGGGGAAGGGGAACCGGCCCGTCGAGGTCATGTGCTGGACCGACACGTTCGTCCACCCCATCGAGGACGAGGACAACGCGATCGCCCTGATCCGCTTCGAATCCGGTGCGATCGGGCAGTTCGAGGTGAGCTGGACGTTCCGGGGCGGGATGGACCTGCGCGACGAGGTGGCGGGGACCTACGGCACGATCTGGCTGAACCACTTCCTGCGCACCGGCCTCGAGATGTTCACGGCCGGAGGGAGCGGCGGCTACGTCGCCGAGAAGGCCGAGTCCGAGAAGGGGTGGCTGTTCCCCGTGGGCGACGAGATCGGCGAGCTCGGGTACACGGACATGTTCGCCGACATGTTCGACGCGCTGGACTCGGGGCGCGAGCCGCAGGAGACGTTCTACGACGGGTACGTCGTCAACGCGATCATGGACGCCTGTTACCGCTCGGCCGAGTCGAAGGGATGGGAGCCGGTCCAGATCGAGTGGCGGGGCGGGTCCACGCCGCGGATCGCCCTGGAGGCCGAGACGTTCGACGGGCACGTCGTGATCAAGTCGGAGATCCTGCCGGACGGCCGCAGGAGGCTGATCCTGAAGCACAAGGACTCCGGCGACTTCGTCGACCGTATCGTAGCCGGCGCCTGACGCGTCGCCGGGTCAGCGGCGGAATGTCAGCACGCGGGACGGGTTCTCGACGAAGAGGCGACGCCGGGCGGCCTCGTCCACGCCGAGCGACGCCAGCACGCCGACGAACCCGGCCGCTAGCCACGCGAGGCCGGGCGCCCCGCCCAGGGTGCGCCACAACGTCCGGCGGGCGCCGTCCGTGCCGAGCACGATCCGGTCGCCGAACCCGGCCGCGACCATCTCGGCGACCAGCCACGCCGTCCCCTTCGGCTCGCCGGCCGGCTGTCGGAGGGCCTGGTCGTATTCGAGCGTCGCGCCCGTCGAGAGCAGCTCGCGATGGTACGCGGGGTCGGGGCGTTTGTCGGTGTGCGACAGGGCCACGCGGTCGAGAGGGACGCCGAGGTCGCGGAACAGCTCCAGCTGCTCGACGGCGCCGAGCCCGTCCTCGCAGTGTGTGAGGATCGGCACGCCCGTCGTCCGGTGCACCGCGGCGGCGGCCTCGAACACCCGCCGCTCGGCGTCCGAGAGCCGCTCCCCGATCGTCGCCACCTTCACGATGCCGGCCCGGTGTTCGGTCCGGCGGACGACCGGACCGCCGTAGTCGTACCGGTCGATGCCGTCCTCGATGTCTGCGCGAAAGAGCTCGGCCAGCACGTCCGCCGGCTCCTCCACGACCCACGCCCGGCCCGGGTAATACCGGGCGGTGTGGAGGCCCGTCGCCGCGAGGACGTGCACGCCCGTGCCCCGACTGATCTGGGCCAGGCGGACGACGTCCCGGCCGGCAGCGCACGGCATCGCGTCGACCATCGCGCTCACGCCGACGGCCGCACACTCCCCGACCTCGGCCACCGCCGCCTCGACCGACGACAGGTGGATGTGCGCGAACCGGTCCTCGATCAACGGCGAGTCGACGATCAGGTGTTCGTGCGCGTACGTGACGCCGAGCGCGTCCGGCTCGACGTCGCCGAGCACCGTCCGGACGAACCCGCGTCCTGCGGGCGCGGTCACTTCACGTACGGCCGCAGCACGTCGCGCGCCAGCAGGAAGCCGCGCTTGATCAGCTCGTCGGTGGCTTCGAAGTCCCGGTCCTCGTGCTCGATCGAGATCCCGCCGTCGTACTCCACCCTGTACAGGGCGGAGAACACCCGTCCCCAGTCCACGTCGCCGAGGCCGGGCAGGCGCGGGATCTGCCACCCGATCCCGACCGAGAGCGTGCCGTGCTCATATAGGCCTCGGCGGTCGATCATCACGTCCTTGGCCTGGAAGAAATAGAACCGCTCGCCGAACTCGTAGATCGCCTGCTCGATGTCGATCATCAGCCACACGAGGTGTGACGGGTCGAAGCACAGGCCGATCGCGTCCCCGAACTCCTCGAAGATCGAGCGCCAGATCGACGGCGAATACGCGAGGTTGTGTCCCGAGGGCCACTCGTCCTTCGAGAAAAGCATCGGGCAGTTCTCGAGCGCGATCTTCACCCCCGAGTCGCGGGCGTGGCTCATGATCTCCGGCCAGATCCTCTTCGCGTCCTCCCAGTTGTCGGCCTGGGTCTTCGACGCGTCGGCTCCCATGAACGTGGTCACGACCGGCACACTCATTAGCGAGGCCGCGGTGACCACCTTCTTCAGGTGGTCGATCACCTGTCGCCGGTGCTCGGGGTCGGGGTGGAGCGGGTTCGGGTAGTACCCGAGCGCCGGGATCTCGATGCCCCGGCTCGCCATGTCGTCGACGATCTCCGTCGCCCGGGCGTCGGTCAGGCGGTCGACGTCGATGTGCGACGTCCCCGCGTAGCGGCGCGTGTCGCCGCCCGCCCGCGGCCAGCAACACACCTCGAGGAAGTCGAACCCGACCCCGGCCGCCCAGTCGGCCACGTCCTCGAGCGGCGTCTCGGGGAACGGTGCGGTGATGAATCCGAGCTTCACGTCCTCGCCTCCTTTTCTCCCCTCGGGAACGACCGCAGCCGCTACCGGCTCGCTGCTCGAGCCCCCGCCCCCCCAGTCGATCGCTCCACCTCCACCCAGCGCCGCGCGTCGGAGCTGAGCCGGACGGCATCGAGCACGCACACCGCGTCGTGCCCGTCGGCGAACGTCGGGTACGTGGGCTCCGGCGAGGGGCCGCCGGCCTCCACGTCCGCGTAGACGTTCGCGAACAACGCCCGGAACGTGTCCGGGTAGCCCTCGACGTGTCCACCGGGATATCCGATTACCCCGCGGACGTCCGGATCGACGAGCGACGGGTCGCGCTGCAGGATCTCGTTCGATCGCCCCCGGTGACCGACCCACAACTGTTCGGGGTCCTCCGAGAACCACGCGACCGAGGAGTCCGACCCGTCGACCTCGAGCGTCAGCGAGTTCTTCCGGCCCGGCGAGACCTGCGACACCGTCAAGACGCCGCGTGCACCGTCCTCGAAACGCAGCAAGATCCCCGCGGCGTCGTCCGAGGCCATCCGCTCCTCGATCAGGTCCTCGTCGCCCGTGGTCGTCGCGAACGTCTCCACCGGTCCGGCCGGGTGACGGCGGACCGGCACGAGCGTATGGAGATCCGCCATCACCTCGACCACGCGGCGCCCCGTGACGAACCGGGCCAGATCCAGCCAGTGCGAGCCGATGTCGGCCACGGCCCGCAACGATCCGGCCTTGTCCGGTTCGAGCCGCCAGTTCCAGTCGGTGGCCAGCAGCAGCCAGTCCTGCAGGTACGAGCCCGTGATCAGGCGCGGCTCACCGATGGCGCCCGCCTCGACCATCGCCCGCATCTGATGGCACAAGGGATAGAAGCGGATGTTGTAGCAGACGGCGTGCACGAGCCCGGACGCCTCGGCCCGCCGCACCAGGTCCGACGTCTCCTCGGTCGTGAGGGCCAGCGGCTTCTCGCACACGACGTGTTTGCCGGCGGCCAGGACCGCGCGAGCCTGGTCCACGTGCGCGTGGTTCGGGCTCGCGACGTGCACCACGTGCACGGCCGGGTCGGCGAGGAGCTCGTCGAGGCTCGCGTACACGCGAGGCAGGTTCGTCGCCCGCGCCTTGGCCTCGGCCCGCTCCGGTGTCGAGCCGACGACGCCGACGACGTTCACGCCCAGGCGCCGGAGCGCCTCGACGTGCGCCACCCCGATGAACCCGACGCCAAGGACGCCGGCGTTGATGTCGCTGAGGCTCACGCGTCCCTCCTCATTCGGCCCTCGTCACCGCGGCGTACAGCCACGCCAGTGCCAGCACGATCAGCCCGTACACGACCTGCTTCACGGCCTGGCCCGCGTCGAGGAACGTCAACATCGAGTTCAGCACGCTGAGGATCAGCGCGCCGAAGATCGTCCCCGAGTACGTGCCCACGCCCCCGAAGATCGACGTGCCGCCGATCACGGCCGCTGCCACCGACGGCAGCAGGAAGTTCTGCGCCAGGCGGAGATCGACGGCGCCCGATTGCCCGGCCAGCAGGATCCCGCCCAGCGCCGCGAAGAACCCGCTGATCGTGTACGCGGCCAAGAGCACCTGCCAGATGCGGACCCCGGCCAGCCGGACGGCCTCGGGGTTGTCGCCCACGCCGTACAACATGCGGCCCAGGCCGGTGCGTCGCAGGCCGCCGATCATGACGATCGCGACCGCCCCCCAGATCAACACGTTCCACGGGATCCGGTGGTCGAAGAACGAGCCGGCGCCGATCGTGCGGATGAACGGCGCCACCGACGTCGAACCCTGCAGGAACGTCTGGGCCCACTGCGTGAACAGCCCGAGGATGATCCCCGACAAGGCGAGGGTCATGATCAGCGGATTGACCCGGAACACGCCGACGCCGACGCCGTTGGTCGCCCCGGCGACGCACCCGACCACGAGTCCGAGCACGATCGCGATCCCTGCGCCGTTCGGGGACTGGTTCCCGGCGACGTAGGCGGCGGCCGTTCCGATCATCGCCACCGACAGGTCGATGCCGCGGGTCAACATCAGCAGGGTCTGGCCGGCCGCCATGATCCCGAGCGGCGCGGCCAGCAGCAGCGTGTTCCGGAGCCCGCGAAGGCTCAGGTACCCGGGCTCGATCGCGCCGGTTGCCAACACCAGCGCGACGAGCACAGCCCCGAGCACCATCAGCGGGCGTTCGGACATGACCCGCATCCACGCGCGGCGTGCGGGCGGCTCGCCCCCGATCAGAGTGTCGCGCGCGGGCCCGACGTCGAGGCTCACTCGGTTCGCCTCCTGCGCACCTCGAGCAGGCCGGCGGTCATCATCACCGCGACGATCAACACCCCACGGATCACCTGCGCGGTGTTGGGGTCGATCGACATCGCCGTGAGGATCGGGTTGAGGATGAACAGGATCACCCCTGCGGCGACGGCGCCGATCACCGAACCCACGCCGCCGGTCAACGCGATGCCGCCGAGCACGACCGCCGCCACGCTGTTCAGCGTCCCGTTCGCCGCGTTCGTGAACCGCGGATCGCCGTTCGCGGTGATGGCGGTGATCGCCAGGCCGGCCAGCGCGGCGAAGGCGCCACCGATCGCATAGGCCGTGATGCGCGCGCGTGCCGTGTTCACGCCCGAGAGGTAGGCGGCGTTCACGTCGCTCCCCACCGCGTAGAGCGCCAGCCCGCGCGGCGATCGCCGCAGCCAGACCGACACCGCGGCGAGCGGGATCACGAGGGCGGCGAGCGACGGCCAGTAGTTCGTGCCGACGCCGCCGGCCGAACCGGTGAACATCGCGCGGAAGCCGCCGCTGGCCCCGCCGCCGGGCGAGGGCAGGATCATCAGCGCGACGCCGGAGAAGACGAACAGGGTGGCCAAGGTGACGATGATGTCCGGCACGCGCGACCGCACGATGATCCAGCCGACGAATCCGTTCAGCAACGCCGCGCCGGCGAGGACGGCCGCGGAGATCACCATGCTCATGCCGAATCCCTGGCCGTCCATCAACCGGGCCGAGATGGAGTTCGCCAGCACCATCATGGCGCCGGCGCCGAGATCGATGCCGCCGACGATCACCACGACCCCTTGGGAGATCGCCAGGTACACCGTCTGGAGGCTGTTCTTGGCGATCGACGCGATCGTGAAGCTGCCGAACGCCGGGATCAACGTCGCGTACCACGCCAGCAACACAGCGAGCAGCACCCAGACGCCGATCGTCCAGCCGTGCATACGCAGCCAGCGACGGCGGGCCTCGGCGACGGACCGCGTCATGTCGCCGGTCGTGGCGCTCACGACCCCACCCCTTGCAGGCCGTGTGCGGCGCCCAGCAGCATCGCCTCGTCGGCCGACGCCGCGTCCTGCTCGTGCACGATCCGTCCGTCGTACATGACGAGGACGCGGTCGCAGATCAGTGGGATCTCGGCGAGCTCGCTCGTGTAGTAGAGGATCGCGGCGCCCTCGGCGGACAGCTCGCGGAGCAGGCCGTAGATCTGGTCCTTCGTGTGGATGTCGATGCCGCGCGTCGGGTCGAAGCACAGCAGAGCCTCGAACCCCGCGGCCAGCCACCGCCCGACCGCGAGCTTCTGCTGGTTGCCGCCCGACAGGCGGCGAGCCTGTCGCTGGGCCCGCGTGTCGATCGTCAGCCGGTCGATCACCCCGTCGACCCGCCGCTCCTCGTCCCGCAACAGCGAGAACCACCGGCCGACCCGGTTGTACAGGGCCGACGCGAGGTTCTCGCGAACCGATCGCTGCGGGAGCAACGCCTGGGCGCGGTCCGAGGGGATCAGCACGACGCCGCGCGCGATCGCGTCGTACGGCGACCGCGGGCGCACCGGTGTGCCACCCACCAGGAGCTCGCCGCCGTCGGACGGGCGATCGCCGGCCAGGACGTCGAACAAGCGATCCTGTCCCTGCCCCTCGAGCGCCACGAGGCCGAGGATCTCGCCGGCCCGGAGCCGGAGCGAGACCCCGCGCAGGTAGTCGCGCGACGTCAGGTCCCGGGCCTCGACCACGACGCGCTCCTCGGCGATGCGGGGCTCGGCGCGGGAGGCCTCCGCGGCCGTAGCGGCCACCTCGCCGAGCATCGCCTCGACGAGCCGCCCCTCGCCGCCTTCGCCCGGAACTATCGCCGCCACGTCGCGGCCGTCCCGGAGGATCGTGGCGCGGGTGCAGACCCGCAGCACCTCGGCCAGTCGGTGGGTGATGAACAAGACCGATCGCCCTCGATCCCGGCGTTCGAACATCGCGATGAACACCCGCTCCGCGAGGTCCGCGGGCAGCGCGGCGGTGATCTCGTCGAGCATGAGCAGCTGCGGGTCGTGGACGAGCGCCCGCGCCAGGTCGAGGACGCGGAGGATCGGCAGTGGCACCTCCTTGGCGATGGCGTCGAAATCGAGGCCGCCGAGTCCCATCCCCTCGAGCCCCTCGCGCACCCGAGCGGGCTCGACGCCGGTGAGCCGGAGGTTCCGTTCGATCGTGAGGTCCGGGATCAGCGCCGGGTCCTGGAACACCGTGGCGAGCCCCGACCGCAGCGCGTCCGCCGGCTTCCTCGGGTGGATCGGTTCGCCGCTCAGCTCGATCGAGCCCGCGTCCGCCCGGATGACCCCGGCGAGCACCTTGACCAGCGTGCTCTTGCCGGCGCCGTTCGCGCCGAGCAACGCGTGGATCTCCCCGGGCTCCACGGTCAGGTCGACCGATCGCAGGGCCACCACGCTGCCGTACCGTTTGGCGATGCCTCGGGCGCGAAGGAGCGCCGGTTCGTCGGTCACGGGGACTCCGTCACTCCGTCACTCCTTCTTCGGAGCTGAGGCCGAGCGCCGATCACCGGCGCTCGGCCTCCTCCGTTGGCTCACTCCTCGCCCGGGCCCTTGCAGTCCAGGACGTCCTGCGCGGTGTAGGTCGTCCACGGCTCGATCTCCATCGTCGAGACGAACCCCTGCGGCAGGTCCGGCAGGAACAGCTCCTCGAGCGCGTCGAGGTCGTCGACGTTGTCGTAGACCTCCGGCGTGAGCAGCGTGTCCCTCGGGTGGTCCTCCGCGCCGGTCAGCAGGTCGATCGCGATGGCAGTCGCCACGCCGCCCACCGGCGGCGGGTTCGTCACGATCGCGCCGACGAGCCCCCCGTCCTCGAGCTCGATCAGCTGCTCGATGAAGCCGTTGTTGTCGGCGCCGACGATCGGCACGAACGGCTCGTCCGCGTTCTGGAACTGCTCGACGACCGGGTAGTCGATCCCCGACGTCCAAATCCCGTCCACGTCTTGCGTCGTGATGATCTCGAGCGCCTGCTGCGCCCCGGTCGACGGGTCCCATCCGGTGTGGACCTCACTCACGACGTTGATGTCCGGGTAGTTGGCGATGGCCTCATCCCAGCCCTGGTCGCGTGCGGTGTCGGCCGGGTGCCCGTCGAAGCCGCGCATGTACGCGACGTTGCCGGAGCCGCCGAGCTGCTCGAACAGCCACTCGGCGCCGAGCCGCGCGTAGGCGACCTGGTCGTTCGTGACGTTGTAGGCGTCCTCCGCGCTGACGGCCTGGTCGACCGCGACCACGGTGATCCCCTGGTCCGAGGCGGTTGCGATCACGTCGTCGAGCGCCGTGGCGTCGGCGGGGTTCACGATGATGGCGTCCACGCCCTGCGAGATCAGGCCTTCGATGTCCGCGATCTGGCCGGTGGCGTCGGTGTCCCGGTTGGCCAACACGACCTCGTCGACCACGCCGCTGACGCGGGCCTGCGCCTTGATCGCGCAGATCATCTGCTCGCGCCACTGGTTGCCGACCAGCGTGTTGCTGACCCCGATGGTGAACGGACCCTCCTCGCCGCCGTCACCACCGCCGTCGCCGTCGTCGCCGCAGGCCGCGGCGATGAGGGCGATCACCGACAGGGCCGCAGCCCATCGAATGCCCCTGCGCATCCGCATCCGCATGCTCCTTTCCTCCCCTTGCCCGTCCTGTCGATCCGCCGTGCTCCCCGGCGTCCGGCCTCGCCGGCCCGAACGCTCCCCCTCCGCCGTCACCTCCTCCCGAACGCGCCGTCCGACGCCAGGGCCTCGTCCACGACCTGCGGCGAGATCAGCCACTCGCTGACCCTGATCGCGGCGCCCACGATCCCAGCCCGGTCGCCCAACACGCTCTTCTCGATCTTCAGCGCCCGCGTGGCGAGCGGCGTCGATCGCCTCGCGGATACCGGCCAGCAGGTGCTGGTGCCGTCGGCGAACACTGGTCCCACTGGCGCGACCAGCCGATCCCCGTGCCGAACCTGCTGTTCATCAAGATCGCCGGGTTCGGCAGGTTCACCGCGGCCGATAACACGCGTTCGATCAGCCAGCCGGCGTCGCGCACCAGGCGCAGCGCGTCGCGGTTCCCGGCCTTCACCAGCCGGACCACGTCCCGTCCGTTCTTGGCGCCGATGCACCGGTCGGCCGACGGCGAACTCCGGACCTCCGGCCTCGTCCCGGCCGATCTCGGCGAGCATCGAGCGGAACCGGCCGTTCACCCACTCGAGGACCTCGTGGGGACCGGCGTCGACGGCCACATGCCGCCTCGTCTCGGCGAGCGGGGTCCCGGCCAGGTCGGCCACCGCGACCCGCGAATAGGTCGCCCCCACGTCCGCGAGCAGCACGATCCCCGCGCCGCGGTTGAACTCCAAACGGTCGGCCGCCGCCCGCCCGTCGAGGGCGCCTCCCTCGCCTCGACGAGCCACCCCTGCTGGACCAGGGCATCGACCCGCTGTGAGACCGTCGAGCGCGCCCGCCCGGTGATAAGGGCGAGCTCCGCTCGGGTCTTCGCAACCACACCGACGATGAGCCGGAGCAGGTCTCCCGGAGAGCAGACGACGCCGCGCCCTTCCGACCTACTCGGCACCCGCGAACTGTATGGAGGTCGACTTCGGCCTGTCCATGGAGGAAGCTCGCGCCGCTGCGAACGAAAGCCCGCTTGGAGCGCGCGTCGCCGTGTCGCCCGGCCCGGTATGGCCGCCGCAACCTCAACCCCGGTCTCCCGACGAGCGCGAGATCGCCCGCGCGTATCGCCGGGCATGGTCGCGATATGCGGCGTCGAACAGCGCCGAGGCCCGCTCCTCGCCGACGACCGACGGGCTCGTGATGACCGGCGGCAGGGCGTTCCGGCGCGCGAGCTCGTCGGCGACCTGCACCTTGATCTCGTTCACCACCGCCGCAAACGCGATCGTCGACCCCGGGCCGACCGGCGTGTCGACACCGTCGAGCGTCACGAGGGCGTCGCCCGCCGGTGTACCGATGTCGATCACCACATCGGCGTGATCGAGCAGCCGCGTCCCGGTGGGATGCCTCGGCCGGCCGGCCATCGACTGGGTCACGGAGGTGATGGCGATCACAGGCATGGATCGCCGTCGGGCCCCCATAGCCATCTCGATCGAAACGGTCGACAGCCCGCCAGCGCTGAAGACCATCATCGCGTCGGGCGGTCCCAGCTCGAAGTTCGCCAGGATCTGCTCCGCCAGTCCCTCGACCCGCTCGATGAACATCGCCTGGCGCTGGCCGTTCGCCCCTACGACCTGCGTGTGAAAGGTCATCGAGAGCTCGGCGATCGGGTGGAACCCGGGGTACGAGCCGTACCGCGGGAACATCTCCTCCAGCGGGATCCGGGAGTGGCCGGTGCCGAACAGGTGCACGAGCCCGTCGGCGACGATCGCCTCGGTGCACAGGCCGGCGGCCGTCGCGATCGTCTCCGACTGCGTGGATTCGAATCGATCGAGGATCCGGCGCGCCTCGGCCAGCCACCGACCGAACGTTGGCGTCGACATCTCCACCCGGCCCCTCATTGTTCGACGCGTGGACAAATGTCTAGACAATCGGCATGCTAACGATGCGTCGGTCGACCCGTCAAGACGAGGTCCCATGCCCGCGAGCGAGGCCCGGTACGAACGGATCGCGAAGCACCTGCGGCGTTTGGTGGCGCGCGGTGCGCCCCGCGACCGGCTCCCGTCGGACGCCGAGCTGTGCGAGCAGTTCTCGGTCAGCCGGATGACCGCTCGGCAGGCGGTCCAGCTGCTGGTCAACGAGGGGCTCGTCGTGAGACGCCGCGGGCGGGGCACGTTCGTCGCCGGCTCCCCGGTGGCTCGGACGCTCGGCTCGCCGCTGTCGTTCTCCGAGAGTATGCGCCGGCGCGGGCTCCGAGCCTCGTCCACGATCCTGCGAGCCGAGGTCGCCTCCCCGGCACCGGAGGACGTCGAGACGCTCGGCCTGCGCGAACGGGATCGCGTCGTCGTCCTGGAGCGGTTGCGCCTTGCTGACGACGTCCCCATGGCGATCGAGCGGGCCGTCCTCGTCCCGTCGCTGATTACCGTGCTGCAGGAGGACCTGGAGCGCACGTCGCTGCACGCGGCCATGGAAAAGCTCGGCCGGATCCCGACGCGGGCGCATGCCACGGCGACGGCACGATCCGCCAGCCCCCTCGAGCGGCGACTCCTCGAGCTGTCGCCCCGCGACGTCTTGATCTGCGAGCACCGGGTGATCTGGGACCAGCACGGCGAACCCCTCGAACACACAGAGACCCGGTACGCGTCGCAGCGCTACCGGTTCGAGGCCGTGTTGCGCCGGGACGAGCAGGGGGGAGGCCTAATGGCGTCTCGTCGACTCGTGGGCCTCGACCTGGGCGGCACGAACGTGAAGACGGTCGTGCTCGAGGAGACGGAGGGCGAACCTCGCGTCGTCGCGACCTCCACCGCGCCGGCCCGGGCCGAGGGCGGCCCCGACGCCGTGGTCGACCGGCTGATCGAGCTCGGTCGCGCCGCGCTCGCCGATCACGGGCCGATCGACGCGGTGGGCGTGGGCGTGCCGGGACTGTTCGATCGCGGAACCGGAGTGATCGAGCTGTTCCCGAACCTCCTCGGACCGTGGCCCGGGCATCCGTTCCGCGACCCGGTCGCGGCCGGGCTCGGCATGCCAGTGACGCTAATCAACGACGCCCGAGCGTTCACGTTGGCCGAGGGTCGGCTCGGCGCCGGGCGCGGCTGCCGGCTGCTTGCGTGCGTGACGCTGGGGACGGGCGTCGGCGGCGGGATCTTGATCGACGGACGGGTCGAGCTCGGCGAATGGGGCCGGGCCGGCGAGATCGGCCACCAGACCGTGCTGCCCGACGGCCCGCTCTGCGGGTGCGGCAACCGCGGCTGCGTCGAGCCGCTGGCCCAGGCCGACGCGCTGGCCGAGCTCGCAGAACGGGCCACCGCCGAGGAGGTCTATCGCGGCGTTCGAGACGGGGACGAGCGCTGCATCTCGGCGGTCGAGACCGTGGCCGGCTACCTCGGCATCGCGCTGGCGAACGTCGTCACGGTGGTCGGGCCACGGCGGATCGTGATCGGCGGCGGGATCTCGGCGGCCGGCGAGCTCGTGGTGGCCCCGATCCGCGACGCGGTCCGCCGCCGCGTCACCCTGGTGCCGCCCGAGGACATCGAAGTTACTGCGGCCGAGCTCGGCCCTGCGGCCGGCGCGATCGGCGCGGCGCTCGCCGCCGGGGACGCTGCCGAGGGGTAACCCTCGCCGGCGAACGCGCTCAGGCGGCGGTTCGGGCCCGGTAGTCGTCCAGGATCGCAGCCGTCTGCGTCGCGCCGATGCGGTCGACGCCGACCGAGATCACCTCGAGCAGCGCGTCGAGCGTTCGCACGCCACCGGCGGCCTTCACGCGGACCCGCTCCGAGACGGCGCCTCGCATCAGCAGGAGGTCCTCGATCGTCGCCCCGCCCGGCGCGAAGCCGGTAGAGGTCTTCACGTAGTCAGCGCCCGCCGCCTCGACCAAGCGGCTGCCGCGGAGCTTCTCGTCGTCGCTCAGGTACGCGTTCTCGAGGATTACCTTCACGAGGGCGTGGCCGGCGGCGGCGTCGACCACCGCCCCGATGTCCTCGCGTACCCGATCGTCCTCGCCGGAGCGGAGCCACCCGATGTTGATCACCATGTCGAGCTCGGTCGCGCCGTCGACCATCGCCCGTTCGGCCTCGAAGACCTTCGTCTCGGTGCGGTGCGCGCCGTGCGGGAAGCCCACCACGGTCCCGACGGCCACCGCGGTCCCCCGCAGGGGCTCCGCGGCGAGCACGACGTCCGCGGGACGCACGCACACCGAGGCGACGTCGTACCGGGCGGCGAGCTCACACCCCTCTCGTACCTCGGCGAGGGTGAGCTCGGGGCGGAGCAGCGAGTGGTCGATCGTCTTCGCCAGGCGTTCGTACGTCACGTCGCGAACGGTGAGTGGGGTCTCCATGACCTCATCATCCTCGATGGTTCGACCACCTGTCTATACATTTCCCGGACGCTCAGCGCTCCCCCGGCTCCGCGACGCTCCAGCCGCCGTCCACCGACAGCACCTGGCCGGTGACGAACCGCGCGTCGTCCGAGAGCAGGAAGCAGGCGGCCGACGCCACCGCCTCGGGGGGCAGCATGCCGCCGGCGAGCGGCTGCTTGGCGCCGAGGTAGGCAACGATCTCGGGGTCCTCGGCCGCCCGGCGCGACATCGGGGTGGCGACGAGGCCAGGCGCGACGGCGTTCACCCGGATCCGGGCCGGGGCATACGACGCCGCCGCCGCGCGGACGAACGAGCGCGCCGCACCTTTGGCCGCCGCGTACGCGTGCGTCTCGAAGTACCTCGGCGACGGGTGCTCGGCGAGGACGCTCGTGACGATCACGATCGATCCGCCCTCGCCGACGTCGAGCATCGCGCGAACGACCGCGCGGACGGCGAGGAACATGGGTTCGGCATTCATGACGAACGTCTCGCGCCACCCTTCGAGCGGCAGGTCGTGCACCGGCCCGTCCCCGAACCGGCGTCCGCTGCCGCCCACGACGGCGAACAGGCCGTCGATCCGTCCGTAACGGTCGCGGCACCGGGCCACGGCGACCGCGGCCTCCGTCTCGTCGCGCAGGTCGGCGACGGCCCATTCGACGCCGTCCCCGACCTCGCCCGCGAGCCGCTCACAATCGGCGGCGTCGTTGGAGACGACGAACACGGCGGCGCCTTCGTCGACGAAGCGCCGGGCGCCGGCCGTCGAGATGCCGCCGGCTCCGGTCACCAGCACCACCCGGTCCGTCAGGCGGCCGGTCACACGAGTCCTCCCGCCTCGAGTATCCGACGCTGGACCTCGGCCACGTCGACGTCGGCGACCGGGACCTGGTCGCGCGCGGCGACCGCGACCGCGACCCCGGCGGCCTCCCCCGTCGCGAACGCCTGCGCCGAGTTCCGCAACGAGGCCTGGGCGTCGTGCGTGGCCGAGAGGCACCGCCCGACCACGAGCATCCGCTCCACGTCCTGGGGCAACAGGCATCGGAACGGGATCCCATACACCCCGTCGCCACCGACGGGGATCCACCTCGTGTCGGCCCCGGGCGTGTGGTCCTCGACCGGCGCGGCACAGAGCGCGATCGAGTCCTCGGGCCGGTCGCCGCCGAGGATCGCGTCGACGTCCAGCACATATCGGCCCACGATCCGCCGGGTCTCGCGGATCCCGATCTGCTGCCCGAGCGCCGAGATGTACGCGTGCTCGCACCCCGGCAGCCGGTCGCGGAAGAACCGCAGGTACTCGAACGCCTGTCGGCGGCCCTCCATCTCGGCGTCGGCGAGCGCCCGGGGGTCGGTGGCATCGACGTTCGGCACCCGGACCCAGTTGACCTGGACGACGCCGGGATGCGGCGTGGGGTGGATCGATCCGTCGTGCCTCGGTAGGCGGTAGGCGCCGGAGCGATCGGCCTCGGCGACCAGCCGCGTCCGCTCCTCGTGGGGGACGGCCAGGCACCGATCGACGTCGACGCGGGCCATGAAGAAGATCGTGGTCAGGCTCTGCACCCGGCCCTCGACGGCCGCGACCGCCACGGGCGCTCCGGCCTGGGTCGCGACGACGGCGTCGCCGGTGGCGTCGATCAGGTACCGCGAGCGGCCGGTCCATGAGCCCGACGTGCGATGCGCGACGTCGAGGGTCCAGCCGTCGTCGTCAGGCCGAGCCCCGGTGACGATCACGTGGAACAACACGTCCACGCCGGCCGCCGCCACTAGCTCGTCGAGCAGGACCTTCAGGCGTTCGATGTCGTAGGTGACACCCGGTCCGGCCCCGTACGTGTTCGGCCGCTCGAACGCGTGCCCTTCGTCCAGGAGGGCCCGCATGATCTCGAAGCCGACGCCCCCAACCACCCGGCGACTGCGTTCCCCGGGGGTCCAGAACCCGTAGGAGGTGTCGACCGCCGCCGCCGTCCGGCTGCCGCCCAGGAAGCCGTGGCCCTCGAGCAGCACGGTCGACAGGCCGGCCCGCGCGGCGGCGATCGCGGCCCCCACGCCGCCCGGGCCGCCTCCGGCCACGGTCACGTCGGCGTCGAACAGCGTCCCGCCC
>CALGFI010000226.1 GCA_937881155.1 uncultured bacterium
GACGAGCCGCCACGCCGGCCTGCCGCGAACGGCGGCGTTCGGGATATGGTCGAACCATCCAGGCAGAAGGAGGGATGAGCATGAGCCTCCACCGCCACGGCCGGGTCGCAGCCCTGCTCCTCGGCCTTGTCCTCCTCGTCGCGGCGTGCACCGGCGACGATGGAGAGAACGGAGACCGAGCCGCGGGTGGGCAGCCCGCTCAGCCGGCCCCGACCGAGAGCCTGCTCCAGACCGTCACCGACCGCGGGACGCTGCGGTGCGGCGTCAACAACACCGTGCCGGGATTCGGATTCGAGACGGCCGAGGGTCAGATCGAGGGGTTCGACATCGACTTCTGCAGGGCGTTCGCGGCGGCGATCTTCGGCGTGGACGACCCTCAGGAGGGAACGCACTACGAGCTGACCCCGGTCGACGCCGACGCCCGGTTCAACGCGCTTCGCGCCGGCGAGTTCGACGTGCTGGTCCGCAACACCACGTGGACGTCCAGTCGCGACGGGGGCGAGGGGGTCTCGTTCGCCCACCCGAACTTCTACGACGGGCAGGCGATGCTCGCCCCGGCCGACCGGTTCTCGACGATCGAGGACCTCGACGGCGCCAACATCTGCGTCACCGCGGGCACGACGACCGAGCTGAATCTCGCCGACTACTTCGGCGCCCGGGACCTCACGTTCGAGCCCATCGTGCTCGAGGACTACGAGGTCATCTTCGAGGCATTCCGTCAGGAACGGTGCGACGCCGTGACCGGCGACCGCTCGGCGCTCGCCGGACTGCTGCCGCTGTGGGAGGAAGACGTTCCCAACTTGACCATCTTCGAGGACATCATGTCGAAAGAGCCGCTCGCTCCGGGCGTCGTGGACGGTGACAGCGAGTGGTTCGACGTGATCAACGTCGTCGTCAACGGGATCATCCTCGCCGAGGAGCTCGGCGTGTCGCAGGACAACGTCGACCAGGAGGCCGAGAGCCCCTCCGATCCATTTATCGGCGCGCTTCTCGGTGTTCCCGTGCAGGAGGGCGAGGAGCTCGGTCTCGGATTCGATCCGGGCATCGGCATCGAGGCGACGTTCATGCAGAACGTCCTCCGAGCCGTCGGGAACTACGCCGACATCTTCGATCGGCATCTGGCGCCGCTCGGTCACGAGCGCGGCATCAACGCGCTGTGGACCGATGGCGGCATCCAGTACGCGATTCCGTTCCGGTAGGCGTGGCCGTCGCCTCGACCGCGCGCCCGCCGCTGTGGCGCAACGTCAGGTTCCTTCGCGTCGCGGGACAGATCGTCTTCGTCGCGCTTGTCGTGCTCGTGGCCCGCCAGGCGTTCCTGAACCTCGACTTCGGCGTCCGCGAACAGGGTCTCGACCTGTCGTTCGACTTCCTACGGCAACGAGCCGGCTTCGCGATCAAGGAGGGGATCGGATACAGCCCGAACCAGAGCTTCCTCGACGCGTTCCTCGTCGGCGTCGTCAACACCATCCGCGTGGCGCTCCTGGGTATCGCGCTCGCCACGATCCTCGGATTGATCATGGGGATCGCCCGCCTCTCGTCGAACTGGCTCGTTCGTCGCATAGCGCAGGTCTACGTGGAGGTCGTCCGGAACACGCCGGTGCTCGTCCAGATCATCTTCTGGTACGTCGCCGTGATCCTCGCCCTGCCGGCGATCCAGGGCGGGATCTCGCTCTGGGGTCTCGCGTTCGTCTCCAACCGGGGCACCGCGATCGCGCGGTTCCGGCTGGAGGAGGGCGTCGGCGCGTGGGTCGTCTTCCTCTTCGGCGGCGTGGTCGCCGCAGCGCTCGTGATGCGGTGGCGAACGAGCGTGAACGATCGAACCGGCCGGACGAGTCCGCGGCTCCCGTGGGCGGCTGCTGCGTTCGTTGCGATCGCACTGGCGGGCTTCCTTTTCACCGGAACCCCCCTTCGCGGCGACATCCCGGAGGTGGGACGGTTCCGCTACGAGGGCGGCCTCCAGGTGAGCCCGGAGTACACCGCTCTACTGCTCGGCCTCGTGATCTACACCGGCGCATTCATCGCCGAGATCGTCCGGAGCAGCATCCAGGCGGTCCCGAAGGGACAGAAGGAGGCGGCGGAAGCGCTCGGTTTCACGCCTCGTCAACAGCTGCGTCTCGTCGTCCTACCGCAGGCGCTTCGGATCGCGATCCCTCCGCTCAACAGCCAGTTCCTGAACCTGACGAAGAACTCGAGCCTGGCGCTCGCGATCGGCTATCCCGAGATCGTCTCGGTGTCGAACACGATCATCAACCAGGCGGCGCGCGCCACGCAGATGCTGCTGCTGGTGATGGCCACATACCTGTTGATGAGCCTCAGCATCTCCGCCGCCATGAACGCGCTCAATCGAGCGGTGACACGAAGAGGTCGACGATGAGCGGCACGTTGCCCGGCGACTTCGAGCGTGCACCCATCCGCGTGGACGAGGAACCCGCGGTCCGGGTCGCGCCGCCCGGCCCCACGCTCACGCGCGCCGAATGGATCCGGCGGAACCTGTTCAGCACGTGGTTCAACGGATCCCTCACCGTGCTTTCCGGCGCGCTCATCCTGTTCCTCGGCTTCCACCTCCTGCGCTTCGTCTTCGTGACCGCCGACTGGTCGGTGTTCAGGGCGAACCTTCGCGTCTACATGGTCGGTCGTTTCCCGCTCGAGCAGATATGGCGGGTGTGGGCCGTCACGTTCTTCCTCGCCGGCCTGATCGGCGTGTCGCGCGGTGTGCTCACGCCGGCGCGGTGGACGCGCCGCCGTTTGCTCGTCGTCTCGCTGGCCGCGGCGCTCGGCGTGGGCGCCGCGCTGTACCTGGTGCGGAGCGCGCTCGTGTGGACGCTGATGGGCGTCGCGGCGGCGACCTACGTCGCGGGCGTCGCGGCCGGCCGACGGCTCGGGCGACGCCTGGTTCGGCCGCTGCTCGTTGGATGGCTGTTGGCGTTCCCCATCGTCGTGGTGGTGCTGTCGTTCGGCGACGTCGGTGCCGACCGATGGGGCGGGCTCCTGCTGAACGTGATCGTCGCCGTCGCGGTGATCGCGCTGTCGTTCCCGCTCGGCATCCTGCTCGCGCTCGGCCGGCGGAGCTCGCTGCCGGCGATCTCATGGTTCTGCGTCGGCTTCATCGAGCTGATCCGCGGCGTGCCGCTCCTCACGCTGCTGATCTTCGGTCGGTTCGTGTTGATACTTCTATTGCCACCCGGCGTCGCGTTCGCGCAGATCGTTCGGGCCATCTTCATGTTCACGCTGTTCAGCTCGGCGTATGTAGCGGAGATCGTCCGCGGAGGGCTTCAAGGCGTGCCGGAGGGGCAGTATGAGGCGGCGCGCGCGCTCGGCCTATCGACCACGCGAACGCTTGCGCTCGTCGCGTTGCCTCAGGCGCTTCGGATCACCATCCCGCCGATGATCAGCCACTTCATCAGCGTGTTCAAGGACACATCCTTGCTCGCGGCGCTGTCGTTCTCGGACCTCCTGTTCACCGCCAGACGGGCGTCGCAGGCGTTCGAGTTCATCGGCCATCAGGCCGAGGCGCTCCTTCCGGCGGCGCTCCTGTTCTGGATGATCGCGTTCGCGATGTCTCGGTGGAGCCAGCGTGTGGAAACGCGCGTCGGCGTCGGCGAGCGGTGAGCGACGCGCAGCCATCGCGCGCCGGCGACGACGCGATGATCGTCGCCGAGGACGTCGAGAAGTGGTTCGGTCATTTCCAGGCGTTGAACGGGATCACGACCTCCGTCCGCCGCGGCGAGGTGGTCGTCGTCATGGGCCCGTCGGGTTCTGGCAAGTCGACGTTCATCCGAACGCTCAATCGCCTGGAGCGCCACGACCGTGGCCGCATCGTGGTCGACGGCATCGAGCTGACCGACGACATCAGGAACATCGAGCGGATCCGCAGCGAGATCGGGATGGTGTTCCAGTCGTTCAACCTGTTCCCGCACCTCACGGTCGTGGACAACATCACGCTTGCCCCGCGGAACGTCCGACGGTGGCCGAAGGCGACGGCCGCGGACAAGGCGATGCAGCTCTTGGAGCGCGTGGGGATCCCCGAGCAAGCGAAGAAGTACCCCGCACAGCTGTCGGGCGGTCAACAGCAACGAGTAGCGATCGCGCGAGCACTGGCGATGGAGCCGAGGATCATGTTGTTCGACGAGCCGACCTCCGCCCTGGACCCCGAGATGATCAAGGAGGTTTTGGATGTGATGGAGGAGCTTGCCGGCTCCGGGATGACGATGGTCGTCATCACTCATGAGATCGGGTTCGCCAGAGAGGCCGGCGATCGGGTCCTCTTCTTCGACGCAGGGCGCCTCGTGGAGGAGGCGCCACCCGACGTGTTCTTCACCTCACCGCAGACGGAGCGAGCTCAACTGTTCCTGTCGCAGATCCTGTGAC
>CALGFI010000227.1 GCA_937881155.1 uncultured bacterium
GTGTCCTGGTACTCGTCGATCAGGATGTAGCGGAACCGCTCCTGGTAGTGCTCGAGCACCTCGGGCCGTTGCCGGAACAGCAGGACGGTCTCGGTGATGAGGTCGTCGAAGTCGAGCGCTCCGGCCGCGCGCTTGCGCTCCTCGTACGCGAGGTACACCTTCGCGATCGTCTGCTCGTAGAAGTTGCCGGCGAGGTCGTGGAAGTCCTGCGCCGTGAGAACCTCGTCCTTCGCCTTGCCGATCGCGGCCGCCATCGCCCGGGGCGGATAGCGCTTCGCGTCGAGGTCGAGATCCCGAAGGACCGCGGCGAGCAGGCGCTCCGTGTCGCCCTCGTCGTAGATCGTGAAGCTCCGCGGGAGGCCGAGCTGCTCGTGCTCCGCACGCAGGATCCTGGCGCAGGCCGAGTGGAAGGTCAGGATCCACATCCCACGCGCAACGCGCTGGCCGATCAGCCCCTCGACGCGCTCGGCCATCTCGCGCGCCGCCTTGTTCGTGAACGTGATGGCCAGGATGGAGTACGGGTTCACGCCCCGCTCGCGGATCAGGAACGCGATCCGGTGCGTGAGCGCGCGCGTCTTCCCCGAACCTGCACCGGCGACGATCAGGACCGGGCCCTCACTGTGAAGGACGGCCTCGGCCTGAACGGGGTTCAGGTCCTCGAGAAGCGGCGAGGCGGACGGCATCGCTTCAATCCTAGGCACGCGCACCGCCACCCACGTTTGAACCCGGGCGACCTGCGACACTCTTCCTCTGATGGGCCGGACACAGACGCTCGAACCCGCGGGCGCCACCGAGTCCACACCCCCGCCCCGCCGGCGCTCCGGCAGAGGCCGGGTCCTTCGCGTCATCGGTTTGGTCCTGATCGCCGCCGCGCTCGCCGTCGGCGGATACGTCTGGTGGCTGCTCTGGGGGACCGGCTTCTTCACCTCGGCAGCTCAGGAACAGATCCGCGCGCCGTTCGAGCGGCTGATCGGGACGACGCCACCCGAAGACGCACCGCCGGCCGACCGCGTCGTGAAGGTCCCAGGCACGGCGGTGGCGATCTTGCGCATTCCCGACATCGAGGTGAACTACGTCGTCGTCGAGGGGACCGGAACCGAATCGCTCAAGAAGGGCCCCGGGCACTACACGTGGACGTCCTATCCGTGGGAGGACACCGGCACGGTCGGCATCGCCGGGCACCGAACCACGTACGGGGCCCCGTTCTGGTCGCTCGATGAGCTCACCCGCGACGACCGGATCGTCCTGGCAACCGAGTACGGCATCTTCAACTACCGCGTCACACACAGAGCGTTGATCGATCCGTCAGATGCGTCCGTCTTGGATCCGTCCGACGAGCCGACGCTCGTCTTGACGACGTGCAACCCGCGGTTCTCCGCCGCGCAGCGCTTGGTCGTGTTCGCCGACCGCGTCGGCTGACGCGCGTCGAGCCGGATCACTCCCACTCGATCGTTCCGGGCGGCTTCGAGGTGACGTCGTAGACCACGCGGTTCACGCCCGGCACCTCACGGACGATCCGGCTCGAGATGCGGTCGAGCACGTCATGCGGCAATCGGGCCCAGTCCGCGGTCATGGCGTCTTCGCTCGTGACGACGCGGAGGACGACCGGATGCTCGTATGTCCTGCCGTCTCCCATGACACCGACGCTTCGGACATCGGCCAGCAGCACGCAGAACGCCTGCCAGGTCTCGCGGTCGAGTCCGGAGCGCAACACCTCTTCACGAACGACGTGGTCCGCCGCGCGAACGATCCGCAAGTTCTCCTCCGTTACCTCGCCCACGATCCGAACGGCGAGTCCGGGCCCGGGGAACGGCTGGCGCAACACGATCTCCTCGGGCAGCCCGAGCTCGGCGCCGACCGTTCGAACCTCGTCCTTGAACAGGTCTCGAAGGGGCTCGACGAGCTCGAGGTTCATCCGTTCGGGCAGCCCGCCGACGTTGTGGTGGCTCTTGATCCGCGCGGCCGTTCGCGAACCGCTCTCGATCACGTCGGGATACAGCGTTCCCTGCACGAGGAATCTCGCGTCGCGATGCTCCGTCGCGACCTCCTCGAACACGCGGATGAACTCCTCGCCGATCCGCCGCCGCTTCTCCTCCGGATCGGTGATGCCCGCCAGGCGCGCGAGGAACCGGTCCGCCGCCTTCACGTGGACGAGCGGCACACCGAAGTGCCTGCCGAACGTCTCCTCGACCTGCTCAGGCTCGCCCTCGCGGAGGAGCCCGGTGTCGACGAAGACGCACGTGAGGCGGTCGCCGATAGCCTTGTGCACGAGCAGCGCCGCGACCGCGGAATCGACCCCGCCCGAGAGCGCACACAACACCTCTGCATCGCCGACCTGAGCGCGAACCGCGGCCACCGAGCGCTCGATCACGTTGGCCGGCGTCCACTCCGGGAGGAGTCCGCAACCGTCGTAGAGGAACCGCTTCATGATCGCGGTGCCTCTGGGCGTGTGCGCCACCTCCGGATGGAACTGGACGGAGAACATGCCCCGTACTGGATCCTCCATCGAGGCGATGGGGATGGCGTCGGTTCGAGACGTCACGCGAAAGCCCTCGGGCGCGCGAGTCACGGCGTCGCCGTGGCTCATCCACACGGGCTCGTCGGCGGCGAGGTCCTGCAGCAGGATGCCGCGGTCCCCGACGTGAAGCGTCGTCCCACCGTACTCTCGCCGACCGGTGGCCTCGACGGCGCCCCCGAGCGCCTGGGCCATGAGCTGGTGGCCGTAGCAGATGCCGAGGACCGGCACGCCCAGCTCGAACAGGCGCGGATCGATCGACGGCGCTCCGTCCTCGTACACCGACGCGGGACCGCCAGAGAGGACGAGGCCCGCCGGCCGTCGTGTCGCGACATCCTCGGCGGAAAGGTCGTGCGGGACGATCTCGGAGTAGACGTGGCACTCACGGATGCGGCGGGCGATCAGCTGCGCGTACTGCGCCCCGAGGTCGACGACCAACACCGGCCGCGGGTGCTCGCTCCCCACGCCCTTCTTTGCGGGGGCTACGTTCGCTCGCTCCCGCTCGCTCACTTCTTGAGCCCCCGCTGCCCCGCTAGTGCCCCATCCCGACGCGCTGTTCCGTCTGGTAGGTCTTGCCCTCGGTCTTGATCGACGGCGCGATCACGAGCTCGGCCTTCTGGAACTCGCGGATCGTCTCGTAGCCGGTCGTGGCCATCGACGAGGCGAGCGCGCCGAACAGGTTGTAGGTCCCGTCGTTCTCGTGCGCCGGGCCGACCAGGATCTCCTCGAGCGAAGCGACCTGCCGCGTTTTGACGCGCGCCCCGCGCGGGAGCGTGGGGTGGAACGTGGCCATCCCCCAGTGGTAGCCGCGGCCCGGAGCCTCGTACGCGCGCGTGAGCGGGGAACCGATCATCACCGCATCGGCGCCGCAGGCGACCGCCTTGGCGATGTCGCCACCGGTGCGCATCCCCCCATCCGCGATGACATGGCAGTACCGGCCGGACTCTCGAAGGTGCTCCATCCGAGCAGCCGCGGCGTCCGCGATGGCCGTCGCCTGCGGAACGCCGACGCCGAGCACGCCGCGCGTCGTGCAGGCGTTCCCCGGTCCGACGCCGACGAGCACGCCGACGGCACCGGTGCGCATCAAGTGCAGTGCCGTCGTGTACGAGGCGCACCCCCCGACGATCACCGGGAGGTCGAACCCGCGGATGAACTCCTTCAGGTTGAGCGGCTCCGAACGCGTCGAGACGTGCTCAGCGGAGACGACGGTCCCCTGGATGACCAGGACGTCGAGACCCGCATCCACGACGGTCTTCGCGTGCCGCTCGACCCGTTGCGGCGTGAGCGAGCCGCACGAGACGACGCCGGCGTCCTTGATCTCGCGGATCCGCCGCGCGACGAGCTCGTCGTTGACCGGTTCGCGGTACAGCTCCTGCATCCGCCGCGTGGCCTTCTCGTCTGGGAGGGATGCGATCTCCTCGTACACGGGTTCGGGGTCCTCGTACCGCGTCCACAGGCCCTCGAGGTTCAAGCAGGCGAGGCCGCCGAGCTTGCCGATGAGCGATGCGGTGTGGGGGGAGACCGCCGCGTCCATCGCCGACGCCATCATCGGGAGGCGGAACGAGTACGCGTCGACCTCCCAGGTCAGGTCGACGTCGTCGGGGTCGCGTGTCCGACGCGACGGCACGATCGCCACCTCGTCGAACCCGTACGCGCGCCTGGCGACCTTCCCCTTGCCGATCTCGATCTC
>CALGFI010000228.1 GCA_937881155.1 uncultured bacterium
ACAACGGCCTCGTTGCCGCGGCCTACCTGGCGAAGAGCGGCGCTCGCGTCGTCGTCTGTGAGGCTCGGCACAAGACGGGCGGCGCGGCCGCGACGGATCAACCGTGGCCCGATCATCCCGAGTTCCGAGTGACGACGCTCTCGTACGTGATGAGCCTGATGCCCGACACGATCATCCGGGACCTCGATCTCGAGCGACACGGATACCGCGTGCACCCGGTGGGCCCGTACGTCGTTCCGTTCCCCGATGGGCGCTTGATGATCGAGTACGAGGACACGTCGAAGAACCGCGAGGAGTTCGCGAAGTTCTCCAAGAAGGACGCCGACGCGATCGAACGGTGGGACGCGTGGATCGGTGGGCTCGCGGCGGTGCTCGGTCCGCTGCTGATGACCACGCCGCCCAAGCTCGGGTCCAAGCGGCCGCGCGACCTCATCGAGCAGATCCGTCTGGCGTGGCGGTTTCGCGGTCTGAACATGCGAACCGTGGGCGAGGTCACGCGCCTGCTCACGATGAGCGTGGCCGACATCCTCGACCGGTTCTTCGAGTCCGAACAGGTGAAGGCGGTGATGGCCATCAACGGGCTGATCGGCACGTGGGCGGGCCCGTACGAGCCGGGGACCGGCTACGTGATGGCCCATCACTCGATCGGCGACGTTGGCGACGGAACGCTCGGCTCGTGGGGCGTGCCGGAGGGAGGAATGGGCGCCGTCGCGGGGGCGATCGAACGGAGCGCCAGGACGTTCGGCGCCGAGATCCGAACGAACGCCAAGGTCGAGCGCGTGCTCGTTCGCGGCGGGAAGGCGCGAGGCGTCGCCCTCGAGGGCGGTGACGAGCTGAGCGCGCCGATCGTGATCACGGCGTGTCACCCTCAGATCACGTTCCTGCGTCAGCTCGATCGGGCCGAGCTCCCGGAGGAGTTCGTCCGCGATATCGAGCATTGGTCCAGCCGCTCGGGCGTCGTGAAGATCAACTGCGCGCTGTCCAAGGCCCCGACGCTGGCCGCGGACCCGGAGTGGAACGACTACAGCGGCGGCTTCGAGATCGCGCCGTCGATCGATCAGCTGGAACGGTCGTTCGAGGAAGCGCGAGCGGGGAAGGCCTCGACGCTTCCGTTCAGCGACGGCGTGATCCCGACGGCGCTCGATCCGTCGCTCGCTCCGGAGGGCGCGCACGTGGTGTCGCTCTTCACGCAGTGGGTGCCCCACGAGTGGTCGAAGGAACCGCATCGAGACGAGCTCGAGGCGTACGCCGATCGCGTGATCCAGTCCTACGACGACGCCGCGCCGGGGTTCAAGGAGTCCGTGATCGCGCGACAGGTGATCGGCCCGTACGACATGGAGAACGAGTGGCACCTGATCGGCGGCAACATCTTCCACGGCGAGCTGTCGGCCGATCAGCTGTTTCATGTGCGGCCGGCGCCTGGCTACGCCGACTACCGCACGCCGATCCACGGGCTGTACCAGTGCTCGAGCGCGACGCACGCCGGCGGTGGCGTCTCCGGCATCCCCGCGTACAACTGCGTCCGCGAGATCCGGCTCGACCGCCGCCGCGGCGTCCTGAAGTAGATGAACGAACCGTACTCGTTCACGTTCTACACGGCGTCGTGGTACCGGCGTTCGCCGTACTGGCAGCGGACGGTCGAGGCGGGCTGTCGGAGCTGGGATCTGTACAACCACATGTTGATCCCGACGCTGTACGAGGACGACGAGGCCGAGTACTGGCACCTGGTCAACCACGTCACGCTGTGGGACGTCGCGGTGGAGCGACAGATCGAGATCACCGGGCCAGACGCCGCGGCGTTCACGCAGTTGCTGACGTGCCGTGACCTCTCGCGATGTGAGGTGTTGCAGTGCAAGTACGCGCCGATCATCGCGCCCGGTGGCGGCATCGTGAACGACCCCATCTTGCTACGGCTTGGCGAGAGCCGGTTCTGGCTGTCGACCGCCGACTCCGACGCGCTCCTCTATGCGCTCGGCGTGCAGGCATTCGCCGGACTCGACGTGTCGATCCGAGAGCCCGACGTCTCGCCGCTGCAGGTGCAGGGGCCAAGGAGCAAGGACGTGATCCGAGCGTTACTCGGCGATGAGGTCGCGGACCTTCGGTACTACCGATGCTGGGAGGGCTCGGTCGGCGACATCCCCGTCGTGGTGTCGCGAACGGGGTGGACCGGCGAGGTCGGGTTCGAGATCTACCTGTGCGACGGCGCGCGAGGCAAAGAGCTCTGGGATCGGGTCATGGAAGCCGGTCGGCCGTTCGAGATCAGGGCGATCGCGCCGTCGGACCAACGAAGGCTCGAGGCCGGGATCTTCAACTACGGCAACGACATGGGCATCGAGGACTCGCCGCTGCACGTGAGCGGCATGGAGCGGCTCGTCGAGCTCGGCGCGGAGTTCATCGGGAAGGAGGCGCTGCAGCGCATCGCCGAGGAGGGCGTCGACCGCAAGCTCGTCGGGGTCGAGATCGGAGGGGAGCCGTTCCGGCTGTGGCTGGAGGAACCATGGGCGGTCCGGCGCCGCGGGGAAACGGTCGGCCGGCTGACCAGCGCGTCGTACTCGTTCCGTCTGAAGAGGAACATCGGGTACGCGTGGGTGCCCATCGAGCTCGCCTCGGCTGGGAACGAGGTCGAGGTGCTCTCCCCGGACGGGCCCGTACCGGCCGTGACGGCGACGCTCCCGTTTCTCGATGCGAACAAAGACATCCCGGTGTCGTAGTCATGGTCGCGCAGCGGCTTCGTCGAGGATGATGCACGCGTGGAGTCGCTCGGCGGTTCGCTCCTCGTCGCCGGTCCGTCGCTGTGGGACCCGAACTTCCGGCGGGCAGTCGTGCTCGTCGGCCATCACGACGATGCAGGCGCCGTTGGCGTCGTCCTGAACCGCGCGACCGAGGTGGACGTCGTCGATGCCGCGCCTCCCCTGGCGACGCTGGTCGGACTGGGGGAACGGGTGTTCGTCGGTGGTCCGGTGCAGCCTCAGTCGGCCGTCGTCGTCGCGGATTTCGAACGTCCCGAGCTCGCGGAGGTGATCGCGTTCGGCTCGATCGGATTCCTGCCCGACGGCGTCGACGCCGAACGGATCGGACCGCTCCGGCGCGCACGTGTGTTCGCCGGCTACGCGGGGTGGGGTGCCGGTCAGCTCGAACGGGAGATCGAAGAGGGGTCGTGGATCGTCGAGTCCGCCCGCGCCGAGGACGTGTTCACCGAGCAGCCCGACGATCTGTGGAGCGCCGTCGTGCGACGGAAAGGGCCGAAGTACCGGCTGATGGCGACGATGCCGCTCGATCCCTCACTCAACTGATGCGGCTCGAACGCGCGCGCTGACGACCTTGCCGTCCGAGACCTTCACGTTCTACATCCAGCCTTGGTATCGGAAGTCGCCGTATTTCGAGGCGACGAAGCGCCACGGGTGCAAGAGCTGGGGTCTGTACAACCACATGCTGCTGCCGACGCTGTACGACGATCCCATCACCGAGTACTGGGCGCTCGTGAACGACGTCACGCTGTGGGACGTAGCGGTCGAGCGCATCGTCGAGATCACCGGCCCCGACGCGTTCGATTTCGCGAACCTCATCACGTGTCGCGATCTCACGACGTGCCAGGTGGGCCAGTGCAAATACGCGATTCTCACGGCGCGTCACGGCGGGATCGTCAATGACCCCG
>CALGFI010000229.1 GCA_937881155.1 uncultured bacterium
CGAGGCCGAGTCCGATGATTGCAGCGAACAGCAGCACTGCGATCCTTCCAAACCGCATCTTCCTCACTCCTTTCCCCTCGTTCTCGTGTTGCCTTCTGCTCGATCCGCGCCGCGCGCGCCGGCGCTCATCGAGGCTTCAGCTGGTTCAGGACGAGCCTCCGCGGTTGCCGCAGCAGAGGCTCGACCGTCTCAGCAATCTCCCGCGCCGTGGGCCGCTCCGCCCGATCGAACGCGAGCGCCCTCCACGTCACCCGGCCGAGCTCGTTCGGGATGTGCCGCGGCAGCGGCTTCGGTCGATGCGTCAGCTGCGGGAATCGTTGTTCCTCCGGGCTCGCGTGTCCGTCGTCGGACGCGCGAGGGAACGCCGGCCTGCCGGCGAGCGCCTCGTACAGCGTGACGCCGAGCCCCCACACATCGGCCGCAGGGCCCACCAACCCCCGCGCCGGCGCGGCCTGCTCGGGCGCCATGTATGCGTCCGTCCCGACGGGCCTCGTTAGCGACGCGGCGTCCTCCAACGACCGGGCGATGCTGAGGTCGATCAGCCGCGGCGGCGCACCCATGATGAGGTTCTTGGGCTTGACGTCGAGATGCACGATGCCCAGGCCATGCAGATAGTGCAGGGCCGAGGCAACCTCCACCGCGAGCGGTGCGGCCTGCTGCGTCTCGAGCGGCCCGAACCGCCGGATCAACGTCGACAGCCGCGGTCCCTCGACGTGCTCGAGGACGATGTGGGGCCGCTCCTCATCGGTACCGTCACGCAGCAGGCGGGCGATCGCCGGATGGTTCAGCGACGCGAGCACCTCGGCTTCGGCGCGCAGCCCGCGGATGGCCATCTCGTCCGCGAGGAGGTCTGGGCGAAGCACCTTGACGACGGTCACGTGATGCAGGCGGTCGTCGAACGCGAGGTACGCCTCGTACCTCGTCCCGCCGCCCAGGAGCCGCAGCGCCACGAGACCCGGCGCCAGCATCTCGCCCTCGCTTAGCGCCCACGTCGTCTCGGGCCGCTGGATCGTCGCTACTGCCATCGGATCTCCTCTCGTCGTCCCGGCTTCCACGACGAAGGTATGCGGCGGGTGTGAGGACTCCGTGAGACGCCAATGAGAGATGTCTTATCGCTGTCCCGCCTCCGCCCGCCCTTCCTCCCGGGGCGGCGGGGGGACTCCGACTGGCCCGGGGATAAGAGATCTCTCAGACCCGTCTCACGGGGGCCTCATGGGCGTCGACGAAGATGCAAACATGACGATCGGAGGTGTGACGTGACGCGATCAACGAGATGGGTGGCGGTCGTTGCCCTCGGCGGAGCGATGCTCCTACCGATGGCGCCGGCTTCGGCAGAGGAGCGTGTGTGCCGCGGCGCGATGGGCGCCGTGACCGTCGACAACCTGCGAGTCCCGCAGGACGCGACGTGCACGTTGACCGGCACGTTCGTCCAGGGGACCGTCAAGGTCGAGCGGAACGCCACCCTGAAGGCGTTCGACATCCGCGTGATAGGCAACGTGCAGGCGGAAAACGCGCGGAAGGTCGTGGTGCGTGAGGGGTCCAGCGTAGGCGGCAGCGTCCAAATCGTTCAGGGGGGCGCGGCGAAGATCGTTGGCAACAAGATCGGCGGCGACATCTTGTTCGATGAGCAGGACGGCGCTGTGGCGGCGAACGCCAACCGAGTCGGCGGCAACCTCCAGGCCTTCCAGAACAGCGGCGGGGTCACGATCCGCGACAACAGGATCGACGGCAACCTCCAGTGCAAGGCGAACCATCCCGCGCCGACCGGCGGAGGCAACATCGTGCAGGGCAACAAGGAGGATCAGTGCGAGCGACTCTGACGCTCTGACGCCTCGTGCGGCCAACGGACGCCCCGGCTCTCAGCCGGGGCGTCCGTGTTCCTTCCGGCCACGCCCCACCAGCAGAGACATCGTCGTCACTTGGCGTACTCGACCGAGCGCGTCTCCCTCACCACCGTGATCTTGATCTGGCCCGGGTACTGGAGCTCATCCTCGACCTGCTTGGCGATATCGCGGGCGAGGATCTGCGCGGCCAGATCGTCGACGTCCTGCGGCTTGACCATGACGCGGACCTCGCGTCCGGCCTGCATCGCGTAGACCTTCTCCACGCCCGGGTACGTGTTGCAGATCTCCTCGAGCCGCTCGAGCCGCTTGATGTAGGTCTCCAGGCTCTCCCGGCGAGCGCCGGGCCGGCCGCCCGAGATGCCGTCGGCGATCTGCGCGATCACCGCCTCGACGGTGCGCTGCTCGACCTCGCCGTGGTGCGACTCGATGCAGTGGACGACCTCCGGCGATTCCTTCATCCGGCGGGCGATCTCGGCGCCGATGATCGCGTGGGAGCCCTCGATCTCATGCGTCACTGCCTTTCCGACGTCGTGCAGGAGGGCGCCCCGCTTGGGGATCGCGGGATCGATGCCGAGCTCCGAGGCGATCGCCGATGCGATGTGTGCGGACTCGACGAGGTGCTTCAGCACGTTCTGCCCGTACGAGGTTCGGAACTGCAATCGCCCGAGCAGCCGGATCATCTCGGGGTGCATGTCGGTGATGCCGACGTCGAGCACGGCCTCCTCGCCGGCGCGCTTGATCTGCTCATCGATCTCGCGCTGTGAGCGCTCGAACGTCTCCTCGATCCGAGCAGGATGGATCCGGCCGTCCTGTACGAGCTTCTCGAGCGTCAGCCTCGCCGTCTCCCGCCGGACCGGGTCGAACGACGACAGCACGACCGCCTCGGGCGTGTCGTCGATGATGAGGTTCACGCCGGTCGTGCTTTCGAACGCGCGGATGTTCCGTCCCTCACGACCGATGATCCGGCCCTTCATGTCCTCGGACGGGAGCGAGAACACGGAGACGGTCGACTCACTCGTGTGTTCGGAAGCGACGCGCTGGATGGCGATCGTGACGATCTTGCGCGCACGCTCCTCGCCCTGCTCTCGCGCCCGCTGCTCGATCTCGCGGACGGTCGCCATGGCTTCGCGGCGAGCCTCGTCGAGCACCTGCGCCTTCAGAGCGTCGCGCGCTTCCTGTGCGGTCATCTGCGCGACCTGCTCCAGACGCTTGCGGTGCTGGTCGGCAGCGTGCTCGAGCTGTTGCCGGACCATCTGGAGGGTCCGGTCGCGGTCGTCGAGCTCCTCGGCCCGTCGACCGAGCTCGTCGATCTTGGCCTCGGCTGCCTGGTCCTTCTGGGAGAGCCGTTCCTCCAGACGCTTGACCTCCTCGCGTCGGGTGCGGAACTCCTCCTCCGTGTCCTTGCGGAGTGCTCCGATCTCGTCCTTGGCTTCGACGAGCGCCTCGCGGGTGAGGCGTTCGGCCTCCCGCTCAGCTTCGAGGATCACCTTCTGTGCACGAGCCTCGGCGCTCTCGGCCTGGGTCTGCGCGAGGACCTTCCTGACGAGGAATCCGACGCCGAAACCCACCGCGAGAGCCACTACGCCCACCACGACCGCATCCATCGTTACTCCTCCAAACGCAACGGCCGAATGCAGGCCCATCGGGCCCTGTTCGGCCAAGCGTCCGAGGTGGTGATCTAGGGTGTACCGAAGCCCGGAGGCCCCTCTCGGCCCCAGATCCGATGTGCTCCCTGCGTGGACTGGTCGGTCAGATACGTCTCAGGCACGTGTCGAACAGGTTGTTGGTCGATGAGCCGTCTTGCATTCGAATCTACGGCCTGTGGCGGGGAAGGGCAAGGGTGAGACCCCGCCGCGCACCATCGCCGCAGGTCAGAGAGCGTCTCCATCGTCGAGCCCGAGCGCTCGCGACGCCGCCCGGTGGGCGACGCCGGCCGCGTACCCCCGCCGCTGGAGGAACGGGACGAGCCTTCGGTACGCGGCCTGCCTGTCCAGTGCGCCGAGGCGGGTGATCCGCGCCCGGGCGAGCTCCACCGCTCGATCCTCTTCGTCACCTGCGTCGAGCTCGGTGAGCGTTCGCTCGATCGTCTCTCGGCCGACGCCCCGGGCCGCCAGTCTCGACGTCACCGCGAGCCGTCCCGACCGGCGGACGGTGAGCTCGTGCTCGGCGGCCTGGCGGGCGAAGTCCTCGTCGTCGATCAGGCCGACCGCCTCGAGGCGCGCGAGCTCTCCCTCGACCTCGTCGCGCTCGAACCCCGCGCGGAGCAGCCGGATCTCCAGCTCACGGCGAGCCCGGGGGCGCACGGCGAGGAGCCGCAGAGCGCGTTCATGACACCCGAGCTGCTTCTTCTTCGCTCGAGCGGTCCTGCCCACCGCCTCAGCCGCTTCGCGAGCCGGCGGTCTCCCGCTCCTTCTTGGGCTGCTTCGGTGCCGACTCGCTGGCCGTCTCTCCGTTCGCGGCCGCTTCGGCGACGACCAGGTCCGGTACGACGACCGGCCGATCGCCATCGGCACCGAACGAGGTGAGACCGACGGCCTCGCGCACTCGGCGTTCGATATCGCTCGCGATGTCCGTGTGCTCCGCGAGGAACTGACGCGCGTTCTCGCGTCCCTGGCCGAGCTGATCGCCCTCGTACGTGAACCACGCCCCATTCTTCTTGACGATCTCGAGGTCGATACCGACGTCCAGGAGGCTGCCCTCCTTGGAGATGCCGTAGCCGTACATGATGTCGAACTCGCACTGACGGAACGGCGGCGCGACCTTGTTCTTCACGACCTTCACCCGCGTGCGCGAGCCGACCACATCGGTGCCGTCCTTGAGGTTCTCGACCTTGCGGACGTCCAGGCGCACCGACGAGTAGAACTTCAGCGCGCGGCCGCCGGGCGTGGTTTCTGGGTTCCCGAACATCACGCCGATCTTCTCGCGCAGCTGGTTGATGAAGACCGCCGTGGTGTCGAAGCGCGACAGCGTTCCGGCCAGCTTGCGCATCGCCTGCGACATCAGCCGTGCCTGCAGGCCGACGTGGGTGTCGCCCATCTCTCCCTCGATCTCGGCCCGCGGTACGAGCGCGGCGACCGAGTCGATCACCACGACGTCGAGCGCGCCGGACCGAACGAGCATGTCCGCGATCTCGAGCGCCTGCTCGCCCGAGTCGGGCTGCGAGACGAGGAGCTCGTCGATGTTCACGCCGAGCCGTTGCGCGTACGTCGGATCGAGCGCGTGCTCCGCATCGACGAACGCGGCGATCCCGCCGTGGCGCTGCGCCTCTGCGATCACGTGAAGGCAGACCGTCGTCTTGCCCGAGCCTTCCGGGCCGAAGACCTCGACGATGCGCCCCCGCGGGATGCCCCCAACGCCGAGCGCGATGTCGAGCGAGAGCGAGCCGGTGGGGATCACCGAGATGCCGGCGCCCATGGGGTGCTCGCCGAGCTTCATCACCGCGCCCTTGCCGTACTGCTTCTCGATCTGCGCGAGCGTGACGTCGAGCATCTTGTCCCGATCCATCCGCGAAGCCCCTTTCCTCTCCTGCGCCCACCGCGCGACCGCGCCGGCGAGCTCCTCTCGTGAGCCGCGCACACTATCGCGAGGGTCCGACACGAATGACGCTCCTGTGATTACAGCGGTGAAACCCGTTCGACGCAACTCCGACGCTATTCGAACAGGTGTTCGAGGTCAAGCATCCGCGAGCCCGAACGTCGCGAGCCGTTCGTAGAGCGGCGCGGGTCGTCTGAGGTGGCTGCGGTACAGGACGATCCGGTCCACGTCGAACGGCTCGCTCTCGAACCTGGCGTCCTCGAGCCCCTGGAGCTCCACGGGCGGTTCGAACCGCGCGACGGTGAGGTGCGGGGTGAACGCTCGCTTCTCCGGGGCGAACTCCCGCGATAGCCCCTCATCGAGCGAGGCAGCGATCCGTGCGAGCCGGCGACCATCGTCGTCGAGACCTGCCCACAGGACGCGGCCACGTCGTTCGTTCGGGAACGCGCCGAGACCCGTGACCCGCGTTCGCGCCAGTTCGTTCGCTCGCGCCGCTTGCCCGACGCTGTCGCGCACCCACTCGACGAGCCGCGGCCACGTCGCGCCGAGGAACTTGAGCGTCACGTGTTGGTTTGGCTTGGGGACCCACTTCGCCCTCGGGTAGCGCTCCCGCCACGGCGCGACGGCGCTCTCGACGGCGTCGCGGATGTCCTCGGGGATGTCGAACGCGACGAACAGTCGCAAGGGTTTGGCTTCGGGGCGCGACGCGCGGTCGCGCGCCATCAGTGGACGACGCGATCGGCGTCGGGGAGGGGAAGGCCTTCCAGGTGCCTTCGTGCCAGATCGAGCGCGGCCTGCTCGGACCACCGAACGACCATGTCGCGATCGCCGGGCGCGCGGATGCGCCGTTGGTGCGCCACACCTTCCGCTTGAATCGCTACCCACACCGTTCCAGGCTCGGCGCCGTCGTGTGGTTCGGGACCGGCGGCTCCGGTCGTCGACAGCGTGACGTCGGCGCCGAACAAGCGCCGCGCTCCGGCCGCCATCTCGGCTGCGGATTCGCGGCTCACGACGCCCGGACCTTCGATCGTCTCCTGCGAGACGCCGAGGATCTGGCGCTTTGCCTCGATCGAGTAGCACACGGCCGAACCGAGCAGATAGTCGGACGCGCTCGGCGCGTGCGCCAGCCGGGCGGACAGCGCGCCGCCCGTGAGGGACTCGGCGCACGCGATCGTCTTCCCCGCGGCGCGGAGCAGCCGACCGACCACCTCGTCCAATTCCTCGTCCGACGTCGACGTGACGAACTCGCCGATGCGTTCGGCGACGACGCGAGCGAGCGGTGCGAGGAGCGCTCCGGCTTCCTCGACGGATGCAGCCTTCGCGGTGAGACGAACGCGGACCTCTCCCCCGCCGGCGAGATACGCCACGGTCGGGTTCGTCGAGCCGTGGAACAGATCGTCGAGGATCTCGGCGACGCGCGACTCCGCGATCCCGACGCACCGGATCGTCCTGGAGACGATCGTGGCCGGACCCGCGAGCGATTCGAGCTCGGGAAGGACCGTGCGTTCCATCATCTCGCGCATCTCGGCCGGAACGCCCGGGAGCGTGTAGACCCGCGTTCCGTCGAGCTCGAGCACGATGCCCGGCGCCGTCCCTCGCTCCGCCGGGATCGAACGTGCCCCAACTGGCACGTCGGCCTGCACGAGGTTGGACTTCGGCATCTCGCGGCCGGCACGGGCGAACGTGTCGCGGATGGCCCGTTCGAGCTCGGGGCGGCGTTCGAGCTCCACGCCGGCGAGCTTCGCGAGCGCTTCGCGCGTGACGTCGTCCTGTGTCGGACCGAGGCCACCCGTGACGATCACCACATCAGCGCGCGACGCCGCGAGCGAAAGCCCGTCGACGATGCGCTCGACGTTGTCGCCCACCGCTTGGTGATGCAGCACGTCGACGCCGATCGCCGCCAGACGTTCGCCGATCCACTGAGCGTTGGAGTTCGAGATCTGCCCCAGGAGGATCTCGGTGCCCACCGCGACGACCTCGGCCCTCACGACGAGGGCGAGGCGGGTTGGTACTCGAAGGTGCGCTGCCACGGGCGTCCCTCGCGCCCGACGACGCCGTAGTCGGTGCCGTTCACGCTGATCTGCGCTGTTCCTCCTTCGGACAGACGCAGGGTGATCGTTCGATCGGCCTCGAACGTTCGCCCCTCGCCGGCCTCCAGGCTGAACGGCTCCTCGGCGCTGCCGTCGGATGCGATCGTGATGTCGACGGGATCCTCCGCCAGGACGGCCACGGTGATCGGGCGGGCCGATCCCGTGTCGAGCGGCGGCGCGGCGGACGGAAGATCGGCGGGCGTCGGAGCGGGCTGCCGAGCCGAGAGCACGCCGAACGCCGCGGCGAGCACGAGCAAGGTCGCGGCGACCATGACGAACAGCCGGTGGTCGTCACGCCGGCGAGGAATCCCCATCCCCATGATCGGCTCTGGCTGCGCGGGCGGCGGCGTCTTCGTGAGCAGCGGTTCGGGGCGGTTCTCGGTGTAGACATCGACGACGCGGTCGGGCGAGAGTCGCAGGTACGACGCGTACGTGCGCAGGCAGCCTCGCACGTGGACATCTCCCAGGAGGCGCTCGTAGTCCTCGTTCTCGATCGCGTCGAGGAACTCGGAGCGGATCCTCGTGTCTCGGGCCGCCTCCTCGAGAGTGAGGCCCCGCGCCGTGCGGACCTTGCGCAGGCTCGGACCGAGGTCCGTCACGCCGTGCTGCATCGCGTTCTTTCGGCCACGGGTTCTGGATTCTAGTCATGCGTGTGCCCGTTCCGCGGAGATGCCTACGCGACGCCCTCCGCGGTCGTCATCGGGCACCTCGGGTCGGGGCCCTGTTCAGCGAGCAGGGCTGCGATCCAGTCGTGGGCGGGATCCAGGCAGACCCGCCAAGCGCGCTCGGCCGGTCCGGCCATCACATTCAGGTAGTACATGGGGTGGCCGGGCGCTGCGACGCACGGGCCGTGGAATCCCCGAGGGATCAGGAAAACGTCCCCGTCCCGGACCGTGACGGTCTCGTCGATCTCGCCGTCCTTCGTGTAGGTGCGATGGAGGCCGAACCCGGCCTCGCCGGCGATGCGGAAGTAGTAGACCTCTTCGAGGGGAACCTCGTCGGCGGTGTGCTCGTCGTGCTTGTGGGGCGGGAACGACGACCAGTTGCCGTCGGGCGTGAGCACCTCGACCGCGATGAGGCGTTCGGCCTCGAACGCGTCGGCCGCGAGGAAGTTGTTGATCTGGCGCGTCGCGACGCCTCCGCCGCGTACCTCGACGGAGACCGCCCGAGCAGGGACGTGCGCCGGTTCGAGTTGGCGATCGGCACGTGCGGTCGGAAACGCGAACTCGCCTCCGCCCTCGGATGAAACGACGACCTCGGATCCCCTAGGGACGTAGACGAAGTCGGTCACCCTCGAGAACACATCACGCCGTCCCTCGAGCTCGAACCGCTTCGAGGAGACCTCCACGCGGCACGAACCGGAGAGCGGCAGGATCGCCGCCTCGACGCGTTCGAGCTCCACGACACGGCGCTCGCCCGGGGCGAGCGAGAGTACGCGGAGACCCGCGAACGACCAGCCGGCGTCTCGCGCGCTCAGTCGAACCGGGTCGGGTCCGTCGGCCAGCGTTCCCGCCGGGCGGAACAGGTCGGCGCTCACGCGGCCGCAGCCTCGTCGGTATGGTTCGGCTCGTGCGTCGCTCCGTCGCGTTCGTCCTCGCGCTGTGCGTAACGGCCACGCTCGTTGGGGGCGCGGCGAGCGCCGAACGCGATCCGGTCGGTCCGGTGCTCGTCGTCGCGGACGACGTTCCGAACGACGTTCGCGCGCTCGCGCTCGACACCTGGGACCTGTTCCTGAATGCGTTCCCCGCCAGACGCGCGTGCATCACGCCGGTCACGCTCAGTCACGCTTGGGAGTTCGCCGACCGCGCCGCCTACGACCCCGCCGAACGCGCCGTGGTTCTCCGCGTTCCGGGAACCGCGCCCAACCTGCGCGCGTCGCTCGTGCACGAGTTCGCTCATCACCTCGAGTCCACGTGCGACGCCCATGCGTCGCTGCGACGACCGTTCCTCGTCGCGACCGGCTCCGCTCCGAACTCGCCGTGGTTCGGTGGACGTGACTGGGAGCAGGTCCCTTCGGAGCGGTACGCGGAGGCCGTGACCGTGTATGTGCTCGACGAACGTCCCTCGCACCTGCGGGTGAGCGTTCCGCGCGAGGCGCTCGAGGAGATCGAACGCTGGGCCGTGGGCTCCTGAGTCACGCATCGACGAGGAACGCGCGAACCTGCGCTTCGTTCGGCATCGCATCGGCGCATGCGAGCTGACCGGCGACGTACGCGCCCGCCGCGTTCGCGAACCGAACCGTGTCGACGACGTCCCACCCCTCGAGCAGCCCGTGACACAGCGCCGCGCCGAAGGCGTCCCCGGCGCCGAGCCCGTTCACCACCTCGACCTCGACGGGCGGCACGCGTTCCGCTGCTCCGTCCCATGCCGCAAGCACGCCGTCGCCCCCGAGCTTCACGATCGCCAGCTCCAGTCCGAGATCGAGCAGTCGCGACGCCTGCGCCTCGGGCGTTCCCGATCCGATGGCCACGGTGACCTCGTCGACGTTCCCCACCGCGACGGTCGCGAACCCGAGCGCCTGCCGAGCGAGCGGACCGGCCTCCTCCGGCGAACGCCAGAACGTCGGCCGGTGGTCGAGGTCGTGGATCGTGAAACGCTTCCTCCCACGCTCCCGCAAGGCGGCGAGCGTCGCCGACCTGCTCGGCTCGTCGGACAGCCCGGTCCCCGTCGTCCAGAACACTCGCGCCGAGCGGATCGCGTCGAGGTCGAGGTCGTCGACCGTCAGGTTCATGTCGGGAGCCTTCGGTTGTCGGTAGAACAGGATCGGCGGCGACTCCGGCGGCAGGAGCTCGATGAACACAACCGGCGTCCGGAGGTCGCGATCGGTCCCCACGAAGCGGGGATCGACACCGAAGCCTCGCAACGCCTGACGGACGTACGCCCCGAAGCCATCATCGCCGACCTTGGTGATGACGGCCGAGCGGTGCCCGTACCGCGCCGCACCGACGGCGACGTTCGTCGCGCTGCCGCCGAGGAACTTGGCGAACGTGCGAACATCCGCGAGGCGGACGCCCGACTGTTCCGGATACAGGTCGACGCCGACGCGACCCATCGTGAGGACGTCGAAGACGTCGCTCACGTTCAGCCGTCCCGGCGTTCGTCCTCGCCCTCAGGTCGCGGGCTCGCCGCCGCCGCGGCGCTCGCCTCCTGTTCGAGCGCCTCGACCGCCCGCCGGAGCTCCGCGTCGTCGCTCGCCGCTCGCTCGAGCTCGTGTGCGAGGTTCTCGAGCTCCTCCCCGCCCGCCATCATCTGGACGAGTCCCTCGAGGGCGAGCTCATCCTTAGAGAAATCGCCGTACACATGACCGCGCCGCAAGATCACGAAGTGGTCGCCCACTGGATACGCGTGGTGCGGGTTGTGCGAGATGAAGATCACGCCGATGCCGCGACGTTTGGCCTGCACGATGTAGCGGAGGACGACGCCTGCCTGCTTTACCCCGAGCGCCGCCGTCGGCTCGTCCAGGATCAACACCTTCGCCCCGAAGTGCACGGCGCGCGCGATGGCGACCGACTGGCGCTCGCCGCCGGAGAGCGTTCCGACGGCCTGGTCCGGGTCGCGCACGTCGATACCCATCTTGCCGAGCTCGCCACGCGTGACGCGCTTGGCGAACTCGGAATCGAAGCGCCGGAAGGGTCCCCATCCCTTCGTTGGTTCCGAGCCAAGGAAGAAGTGCCGCCAGATCGACAGCAGCGGGATCATCGCGAGGTCC
>CALGFI010000230.1 GCA_937881155.1 uncultured bacterium
CGACTTCGACGTAGTTCGGTGAGCCATCGTGACCGCCGTCGACGCCCCACGGGGGGAACTTGTTCCGGCCGAACCCGACGGTGAGGCTGCCGTCCGAGAGCATCCGATACTCGCGCACGAGTCCCCTCCCGCCGCGGCGGCGACCGGCGCCCGCTTCGACGACGTCGAGGCCGAATCGTTCGACGCGGATCCCGTAGCGCTGCTCGCACACCTCCGCGGCGATGACGTAGGTCTCGCCGTCTCCGACGGAGACGAGGCCGTTCTGACCGTCGGCGACGGCGCTCGCGCCCCAGCCGCCGGCCTGTGGCTCGACGAGGAGCGTCGGCTCGCCGGTGTCGGGGTGCGTGCACGAGATCGCGGTCGCGCACACCGAGACGAAACTCCCGGCGGTGAGGCGTTCGGGCATCGCCGGTGCGAGTGCCTTCCACACCAGATCGGTCGCGGCCTCCGTCGCCTCGAAGTACAGCGCGACCGGCGCGGGACGCTCGGCGGTGAAGATCGTCCCGGGCGGGCAGATCACTTCGAATGGGCTGAACCACGCGTCCGAGCCCGGTTCGTCCGGATCCGTGATCGCTTTGAACACCGTTCGGATGCCCGAGACGAGACCGCTTCGCGTGCAGTTGACCGGGCCGGGTACCTGCGGGTGCGTCCCGGTGAAATCCGCGACGACGCGCTCGCCGTCGATCTCGACGCGGACGCGGATGGGAAACGGGCCGTTGCCGAGGCCGTCGTCGTCGATGAAGTCCTCGGCCTCGTAGATGCCGTGAGGCAGGCGCGCGACGGCCGCTTTGGCGAGCGCCTCGCTGCGGTCATGCGCGGCACGCATCGCTGCGGTGACGACGTTCGTGCCGTAGCGGCGGCAGAGCTCGACCATGCGGCGTTGTGAGACCTCGAGGCATGCCGCGAACGCCGTCAGATCGCCGAACGTCATGTCCGGGAGACGGCTGTTCGCGCGGATCACCGCGGCGAGGTCGGGATCGAGCTCACCACTACGCACGACGCGGACGAACGGGAGCTGCAGTCCTTCCTGGAAGATCTCGACCGAGTCCGCGGTCCACGAGCCTGGGTCCTTGCCACCGACCTCGGTCCAGTGACCCTTCGCCCCGGCGAACGCGACGAGCTCGCCGTCGACGAAGATCGGCCGCACCATCGCCACGTCGGAGAGGTGGCTGCCGCCGCCGGAGTACGGGTCGTTCGTCGCGACGACGTCGCCGGGGGCGAGGTCCGGGATCCGGTCGAGCGTGTCGCGGACGGCTTCGCCGAGTGGACCGAGGAACCCGGCGATGCCGTTGCCCTGCGACACGAGGTCGCCGCGCGCGTCGGTCAGCCCGACGGCGAAGTCGAGCACCTCGTAGATGACGGGACTCTGCGACGTGCGCTGGAGGGAGACGAACATCTCGTCGGTCACCGCGAGGAACGCCTCGCGCAACACGTCCATCGTGAACCGGTCGCGTGCTGCGTCGTCGTTTCCCGCGGCGTTCGTCCGTGTCATGACGTCTCCTCGATGACGAGGTTCGACAGGTCGTCCACCGACACCACCTGCCCCGGCAGCACCAGCACCGTCGTGGCCGGTTCCTCGACGATGCACGGACCGGTGAGCCGGTCACCGGGAGCGAGGGATCGTCGTTCCACGACGTTCGCGCGTTGCACGTCTCCGTGCTGGTCGAGGTCAACTTCACGCGGCCGAAGCTCCGGGACGGCGGTGGCGGGAGTCGTCCACTCGAGACGTTCGTCGCGGGCGGCCGAGACGCTGACGCGCGCCTCCACGATCTCGACGGCCGCGGGAAGGCTGAACGCGTACGTCTCCTCCGAGGCGGCATCGAAGTCCGAACGAAGCCGCGCCAACAGGTCGTCGTCGATCGAACCCTCGCCGAGCGGCACCTCCAGCGTGTGCTCCTGGCCGACGTACCGAAGGCGCGCGTACCGATGGACGCGGCGATTGCCCGCTTCTTCTTCGAGCTCCGCGGCCGCCTCGCGCTCGAGGGCGTCGAACAGCCGTCGAAGCGGTGCGGGGTCGAGTGGCCCAACGTGCGTTCGAACGGCGTCGGCGCGGAAATCTCCGAGGAGCATGCCGAGAGCGGAGAAGTGACCCGGCGCCGGCGGGATTACCGTGCGGGCCACGCCGAGCTCACGCGCGAGCAGCGCCGCGTGCAGCGGACCCGCACCGCCGAACGCGACGAACGTGAAATCGCGCGGGTCGTGGCCTCGCCGCAGCGTCACCAGTCGCAGCGCATGCGCCATCTGCGCCACGACGTACCGGAGGACGCCGCGCGCCGCGGACGGAGCATCGACGTTCAGGCGCTGCCCGAGGCGCGCGAGACTCCGATGCGCCGCGCCGACGTCGAGGGGCATCGTTCCGCCGAGGAAGTAGTTCGGGTCGAGTCGCCCGGCGACCAGGTTCGCATCGGTAACGGTTGCGTCGCCGCCGCCGCGTCCGTAGCACGCCGGACCGGGATCGGCGCCCGCGCTCCGCGGGCCGACGTGCAGACCACCGGCGTCGTCGACCCACGCGATGGAACCGCCTCCCGCGCCGATCTCGACGATCTCCACGACCGGAGCCTGGATCGGGTAGCCGGCCGTCTTCGGCGTCCGTTCGACGTGGTGCAGCGTCTCGATCCGAACTCGACCGTCGCGAACGGCCGAGGTCTTGGCGGTGGTCCCTCCGATGTCCAGCGTGAGCACGTCCGCCGTGCCGAGCCGTCGTCCGAGCTCTGCCGCCGCGGTAACGCCGGCCACGGGTCCCGACTCGAGGAGCGTGATTGGTGCGGCGACGGCGCGTTCGAACGACGACACGCCGCCGCTCGACCGCATGGCGTAGAGCGGTGAGGCGATCCCGGCGTCGCGCAATCCGGAACGGAGGTCGTTCAGGTAGTCCGCGACCGTGGGCTTCACGTAGGCAGACAGCACGGCCGTGCTCGTTCTCTCGTACTCACGCCACTGTGTGCTGACCTCGTGCGAGGCGACGATCTCGACGCCCTTCAGCAGCTTCGATAGGAGTTCGGCCGTTCGGCGCTCGTGGTCCGGGTTGATCCACGAGTGAAGGAAGCAGATCGCCACGGCGTCGATGTCCGCGCGGAGGCGGTCGGCAATTCGCTCGACGTCGCCTTCGTCGAGCGGCACGAGGACCTCGCCGCGATGGGAGATCCGCTCGCGCACCTCGAATCGGAATCGCCGCGGCACGAACGGCTCGGGCTTTCGGTAGGAGAGGTTGTACAGGTCGGGGCGGTTCGCCCGCCCGATCTCGAGGACGTCGCGGAACCCCTCGGTCGTCACCACGGCCGTCCGGGCTCCTCGCCGTTCGGTGATGGCGTTGATCACGACGGTGCTGCCGTGGACGAACGCGCCGACGTCGTGCGGTTCGACGCCGGAGCGCTCGAGCGCCGAGAGCACGCCTTGCTGGAGGCGCGTCGGCGTCGAATCGGCCTTGGCGAGGAGAAGCTCGCCCGTCCGTGCGTCGACAGCCGCGAGATCGGTGAACGTGCCGCCGATGTCGATTGCCAGCGCGACAGGGCCGCGTTCCGCCTGCATACCGCCTTATACAGCCGCGCGAGGCTCATCCGCTTCGGTTTGCGCGCCGTCTCGGATGCTGTGCGCCTGACGGCTGGCTACCCGGCGAGGACGCGGGCGAAGAACGAACGGTAGTGCTGCACGCGACCCGCCGACGATGACTGCGTTTGTTGGCCTACGAAGGCGCTGCGCGGGCTGTGTTCGGCTCGTTTGGTGCGGTCGACTTGACAACGTTCAGCCCGCTGCTATTCGTCTGTAGGTGGCGACCGGTGAGGAAGTGCGGGGAACTGGACCTTCTCCTTATCGCCCCACGTGATCTCCGCGCGTGCGTGTATGTACTCGTCCGGATGGGACAGTGCAATCCGACGAGCCTCCTGCGCCAGTTCCCGTAGATCGGGAGGATAGTGGCTCGCATCGCGGAGCCAAGTTACGATACTTCGACGCACATCCACGTCCGGGTTCCTCACGAACTCTTCGAGTAGGACTCTGTGAAGGCGATCGATGGTGGCGGTCGGTGATTCGCCCTCCGACTCTGCTGGATCAGGCACCTGGTCCTCGAGTGGACTGGGAGATCCATAGGCGGACGTCCAATACAGCGCGTTGACGGCGCCTGCCTTCTCGAAATCGGTCCCATCACGTACGTACCTCAGCAGAGCCTGTGCCGTTCGCTGCCATCCGGCGCTCCGGATACAGGGCTCGACAAAGACCCGGTTGAAACTCGGGTTTCGTTCGTACACCGCCGCTTGGATCAAGGGATCGAAGAGGGGTTCGGCGAAGAGTGGTGGAGAATGGCGTAAGGCGAACTCGACAAGCCACTTGGCGTTCGAATCCTCAAGGGCGCCCGTGAGCCAATCCATATCGCTCTCGGAGAGCTCCTCATGAGCAAGGTCCTTCTGGAGATCGGCTTTTAGATCGCGCCAGCGTGCTTCGCTGCCAGACTTCTTGGCTTCCTGGTACCGCTCATAGC
>CALGFI010000231.1 GCA_937881155.1 uncultured bacterium
CGAGCGACATCCTCGGCGTCGTCGCGGTCCTGGAGCAGGATGTGGTGAACCTCCACGGTCGTGAACTGATCCTTCGACTCCTCGTACAACGCTCTCAGTTCCTCGTCCCCGAGGCGCTCGGCGATCACGGCGTCTTGAACCTCGCCGAACAGAAGCAAACGTCGCGCGAGCGCGCGGAGATCGGCGAGCGTCAGGCCGTCCTCGGCCAGGCGCGTCTCGACCTGGTCCGTCCCGCCGAGGCTCTGTTGCAACTGTTCGATGGCGTCGTTCACCGCGCGGTCCTCCACGGTGATGTCGTGGGTCGCGGCGTACTCCTTCACCATCTCCTCTTGGATCTCGTTCGTCAGCGTGAACCGCGCGCACGCAGCGTCGGCGCTCTCACCGTCGACCGGCGATCCGCACGGCGCGCCGGAAAGACCCGACAGGAAGCTGAACAACACCATGTCGGTCCGAACGCGTTCGTGCGATATCGCAGCGTCGCCCACGATTGCCGCTGAAGTACCGGACGAACAGGCCGCAAGCGCGATCGAAGCGACGGCGAGCATGGCAACGACGCGGCGGCGCCAAAGGAAAGACAGGAGGGGGCGGATCACCCGGCCATCCTAGCAACCGCTTCCTCCGCGCCCGTTGCGCGCATCAGTTGCTGTTCCACCCACGCCGGCAGCTCCGTACCGGCGATGCGATCAGGAGTCAGGTTCAATGTTCGCGTCGTGCGGTGGTACGAGGCCTTCGCGACGCGCTGCGGCAGTTCCAGCTCGAGCGACGAGGGCAGGTCGACCGGCTTCACACGCACCTGGTCCCTGTACGTCGAGACCTCCATCACGCCGAGACGTTCGCACGTCACACGGAGCGACGCGACGGCGAAGAGCGTCTCCACCTCGGCCGGCAATTGCCCGTAGCGGTCGATCGTCTCGGTCCGCACCTCGGCCAGCCGGTCGTGCGCGCCGGCGGACCCGATCCGCCGGTACAGGTCGAGACGGAGCGCCTCCTGCGCGACCCATCCCGGCGGAACGAACGCCTTCACCGGAAGCTCGATCCGAATCTCCTTCTCCTCTGGGAGCGGCTCGCCCTTCAGCTCGGCAACCGACTCCTGCAGCAACCGCGCGTACGTGTCGAACCCGACGGCGGCGATGTGCCCGTGCTGCTCGGCGCCGAGCAGGTTGCCCGCCCCGCGGATCTCCAGGTCGCGGAGCGCGATCTGGAAGCCGCTGCCGAGCGCCTGGTGGCGGCTGATCGTGGTGAGCCGCTCGTGCGCTTCCTCGGTGAGCTCACGCGTCGGTGGGAAGAAGAAATAGGCGAAGGCACGTTCCGTGCTCCGTCCGACGCGCCCGCGCAACTGATACATCTGCGACAACCCGAGCAAGTGCGAGGAGTCCACGACGAGGGTGTTGGCGTTCGGGACGTCGAGGCCGGACTCGATGATCACGGTGCACACGAGCACGTCGGCGTCGCGGTCCCAGAACCGAATCATCTGCCTCTCCAGGACCGACTCGTCCATCTGTCCGTGCGCGACGACGATCCGTGCCTCGGGGACCTGTTCCTGCAACCACGCTGCCTGACGGTCGATCGTGGCGACGCGATTGTGGACCCAGAAGACCTGACCCTCCCGGAGCAGCTCGCGCCGAACCGCGCCGAGGGCGAGTCCTTCGTCGTACTGGCCCACGTAGGTCAGCACCGGCTGGCGATCCTCCGGCGGCGTGTCGACGGTCGACATGTCCCGGATGCCGGTGAGGGCCATCTCGAGCGTCCGTGGGATCGGCGTTGCCGACATCGTCAGCACGTCCACCTGCGCGCGGAACTTCTTCAGCCGCTCCTTGTGCGCGACGCCGAAGCGCTGCTCCTCGTCGACGACGAGCAGGCCGAGGTCCTTGAACGAGATGTCGCGCGACAGGAGGCGATGCGTCCCGATCACGACGTCGATCGCGCCCCTCTTCAGATCCTCGACGATCCGGTCTTGCTCCTGCTTCGGGACGAAGCGTGACAGCATCGCCACCTTCACGGGGAACGGCGCGAACCGCTCGGAGAACGTGATGAAGTGCTGTTCGGCGAGGAGCGTGGTCGGGACGAGAACGGCGACCTGCTTGCCGTCCATCATTGTCTTGAACGCGGCGCGCACGGCGATCTCGGTCTTGCCGAACCCCACGTCGCCGCAGATCAGGCGATCCATCGGCTTCGGCCGCTCCATGTCGGCCTTGACCTCCTCGATCGCGGTGAGCTGATCGCCCGTCTCGGCGTGCGGGAACGCGTCCTCGAGCTCGGCTTGCCACGGCGTATCGGGACCGAACGCGTGACCCTCGATCGACATGCGCACCGAGTAGAGGCGGACGAGCTCGCCGGCCATGTCCTTCACGGCGCGCTTGACGCGCCGGGTGGTTCGAGCCCAGTCGCTGCTGCCCAGGCGAGACAGGCGCGGCACGTCGCCTCCGATGTAGCGCGCGACCATCCCCACCTGGTCCGTCGGAACGCTCAGGCGATCGCCCTGCGCGTACTCGAGCACCATGTAGTCGCGTTCGGAGCCTCCGACGGCCCGACGGTGGATACCCGCGTACCTCGCGACACCGTGGATGCGGTGGACCGCGTAGTCGCCCGGCTCGAGCTCTTCGGCGATCGCATCCTGCCGGCGCTTCGTCAGTCGCGGCGCATCTCGCGTGTGGCGGCGTGAACCGAACAGGTCCTCCTCGGTTGCGACGGCGAGCTTGCCGCCGGCGAACACGAACCCACCGGCCAGCGGAGCCTCGATCGCATCGGTGGCGGCGGAACCGACGACCTCCCTCGCGCGTTCGAGTGAACCGTGCCCGCCCGCGGTGATGAGGACGCGGTAGCCGCGCGCTCGAAGATCCTCGGCCCGGCGTGCGAGCTCGGCGGCGTTGCCCTGCGCGGTTCCCCAGTGCGTGAGTCCGAGGTCGACGCCCTCGGTGAACTCGGTCAGATGGAGCTGGGTTCGACCGGCCAGGGCTTCGTCGAGCGGTTCGAGCACGCGGGGGCCGGGCCACGCGCTCGCGTCGGCGATGGTCTCCGCCTCCTCGAACGCCTGCCGCGCGCGATCGCGCGTTCGCCGCGCCTGTGTGACGACGATCCACGAGCCCGATGGGAGGAGCTCGGCGGGCGTCGGTAGGTGATCGAACAGCAGCGGCGCGAACGACTCCATCCCCTCGGCGTGCAGTCCGTCGGCGATCCGCTGCAGTCCGTCGCGGATGCGGTCGAGGTGTTTCGGCGCGAGCTCGGCTGCGCGTTGCCGGACCGCGTCGTCGGTGATGAGCTCGCGGACCGGCGGAATATCGACGCCCTTGACGGCGGACGTCGAGAGCTGGCTCGACGGCGAGAACTCGCGGAGCGATTCGATCTGATCGCCCCAGTACTCGACACGGACGGGCCGGCGACTGGTACCGGGGAAGACGTCGACGACGCCGCCGCGGACGGCGAACTCGCCGCGGTGTTCGACCACGTCCGCGCGGACGTATCCGAGATCGACAAGCCTGTCGGCGAGCGCGTCCGGGGGAAGCTCCACGCCCGCTCGGATCTCGACCGGCGGCGTCGCGCCGAGCGTCGGCGGGATCCGCTGCATGGCGCCGAGGCCGGTGGTGACGAGGATGAACGCGCCGTCGGCGTCGCGGAGCCGGCGAACTGCCTCGGCGCGACGCGCCGAGACCTCGGGAGACGGGCTGATCCCCTCGTACGGCAGCGCTTCCCACGGAGCGAGGTACGCGACCCGATCGACCCCGAGCCAGGCTTCTGCGCCGCGGAGGAGCGGTTCTGCCTCGCGCGGTCCGGCTGCAACCACCATGACCGGCGTTTGGAGAGCGCGGGCGAGCGCGGCGACGACGAAGTCTTCGCCCGCATCCGCGCGCGCCAGCACGGGCCGGGCGCGTTCGGTCAGCAGACGCTCGAAGGCGTCCGAGCCGATCAGCGTGTCGAGCAGGCGTTCCAGCACCGCGGATCCCTTCCGGACAGCATCCGGACAGCACGAAGAGGCCCGGTTCGGGGAACCAGGCCTGTTCGTTTCGATTCTACGGCTCCGCGCGCATCGCTTACGTGCTGGGGGGATACGTGCGTGGCGGTACGTGGTGGGCTACATGCGCGGGGCGACTATGTGCGTGGGGCGGAGCGGTTGAACCGGTCCTGCGTCACCTGAAGACCCTCCCGAACGATCGAGAGCACCGCGTCGGCGCCGTCGTCGACCAGGATGGCGACTTCCGGTCCCTCGCGCTTGGAGAAGTCCTCGAGCACCCAGTCGGCGGGATCCTTTCGGCCGGTCGGCCTGCCCACGCCGAGACGGATCCGGTAGAAGTCCGGCGTCCGGAGCGCGCTCGACAGTGATCGCAACCCGTTGTGGCCCGCGGTCGAGCCGCCGAACTTCACGCGCATGGCGCCGAACGGGAGATCGATCTCGTCGTGGACCGCGATCACGTGGTCGGGGTCGATCCTTCGCTTGCGGGCGAGCGAGGCGAAGGCGGGACCGCTCTCGTTCATGAACGCATGCGCCGTTGCGAGCAGGATCCGCTCGCCGAACTCGTCGATCTCGCATACGTCCGTGGGGACGAACCGCACCTTCTTGAACCGCCCCCCGCCGCGCGTGCACAGCTCGTCGACCACCATGTGGCCGATGTTGTGCCGGTTCTTGGCGTAGCCCGGGCCGGGGTTGCCGAGCCCGGCGACGAGCCAGGTCATGCGGCGGGCCGGCTAGCCCTCGGACTGCTCGGCCGCGCTCTCGGATTCCTCGGCCGTGGCGCCCTCGGCCTCCTCTTCGGCGGCCTCGCCCTCGACGGCCTCGGCCGCCTCCTCCTCCTCGACGGCCACCTGCGGCTGGGTGACGGCGACGACGGAGTCCTCGGGGCTGGTCAGGATCGTGACGCCGCTCCGGACCTTCAGGTCGCTCACCCGGACGCCGGACCCAATCTCGAGCCCGGAGATGTCGACGTCGATCGCCTGGGGCACGTCGGTTGCGAGACACTCGCAATTGAGCTCCCACAGGTGGTGCTCGAGGACCCCGCCCGCCTTGACACCGGGCGACTCGCCCACGATGCGGAGTGGAATCGTGACGTGGATCTTCTCATCGCGCCGAACGGCGAGAAAGTCGACGTGCACGAACCGGCCTCTGATGTGATCGCGCTGAACGTCCCTCGGGAGCGCGAGGTGATCGGTCCCGTCGACGACGAGGTCGACGAGGACATTCGCGCCGGCTCCCGTGTGGAGGAGATGGAAAAGCTCGCGCGAGTCGACGGAGAGCGCGAGAGGGTCCATCCCGTGGCCATACAGGATCGCGGGCACGCGGCCGGCGGCCCGCAGCTTCCGCGCGGCGCCCTTGCCGGTTCCCTCTCGTGTCTCGGCGACGAGCCTCTGTTCCATCGGCGACCGATGGTACCAACGAGACCGCGAGGAAAGCGCTCGCTCGTGCGTCTCTCATAGCAGGGAGGCTTGCAGGGAGGAGAGCGACGGGCCGTATGGTGAGCGCGACGGTGAGCAGGGCGAGCGAGCAGCAGGGACGAGGGCTCGCCGAGCTGTACGAGCGGCACGCGCCTGCCGCCGTGAGGATCGCGTACCTCATGACCGGCGACCGCGAACGCTCCCGCGACATCGCACAGGAGGCGTTCGTCCGGGTGGCCGCTCGGTTCAGGCACCTCAGATTCCCCGACGCGTTCGACGCGTATCTGCGCCGCACCGTCGTCAACCTGTGCACCTCGCAGTTCCGCCGCCATCGGCTCGAACGCGACTACCTGGAACGTGAGCGGGCTCACGCGGTCGAGGCCACTTCCGATCCGCCCGACCTCGGCACGAGAGACGAGCTCGTCCGCGCGCTGAGGCGCCTACCCGCTCGACAGCGCGCGGCGGTGGTCCTCCGCTTCTACGAGGACCTATCCGAGGAGGCGATGGCGGAGGCGATGCACGTCTCGGTCCCCGCGGCGCGCTCATTGTTGTCGCGAGGGATGCAGACGCTTCGAACGATGATCGACCGGGAGGACCGATGAACGACCTCGAGCGTGAGCTTCGCAACGCGCTGGATCGCGAGGCCGGCGATGCGCCGGAGCCGCACGACGCGGGTGCAGCGATCAGTCGCACACGCCGACGTCAGGCGCGGACGATCGCGGGCTCCTTGATCGCCGCAGCCGCGTTGATCGCGATCGCCGTCGTCGGCTTCGGCGCCCTCAACGACGAATCTGGCGAAGTCGTTCCGGCGTCGACGACCGAGGAGATGAACGGCATCACGATCACGTTTCCCGACACGTGGACGTTGATCGATCCCGATGCTGCCGGATTCAACGGACCTTCTCCCACGCCGGATCAGCCGCGGCTCGTGCTGGCACTCGCGCCGTTCGATCCGGGCGAGTTGTTCGCGTGTCCCGGGATGGCGGAGGACGTCGCCCACACGTTCCTGATGACGATCCAGGAGGGACCGCTCGCGCTCAGTGGCGACGCCGCGCGGCCGTGGCCGGTCGAGCTGGAACCGCTGAATGTCGGCAGGTCCGAGTCCGGCTGCTATCCCGGATGGGAGTTCCTGCACGCGGGCTGGACCGCGGAGGGGCGCACGTTCGAAGCAAGGGTCGGTTTCGCGCCCGACGTGACGGACGCCGACCGCGACGCGCTCTTCAAGGCGTTCGCGACGATGACGTTCTCCCCCGGCAAGAGCGGACCCGCAGCGGCGGTCCTCGGGACCGGCGAGATCGGGGGCGAGACGTGGGAGCTGATCGCGTCACGTGAGGCGGGT
>CALGFI010000232.1 GCA_937881155.1 uncultured bacterium
CGTCCCCTGACCCGTCGCCGGCAGCGCGCCGAAGGACTCGTCGGCGTCGATGGACCCCGCGAGCGCCGTCCACGCCTGCCCCTCCACCAGCGACTGCGGGAGCTCGATCATCCGGCAGAACGCCCCGTTCGCTCGGACGATCACGTCCGCGTCGTCGAGCTCGACGATGCCGTCGACGGCGGCCTCGAAGACCGTGCGCAGGCGCTCCTCGGACTCGCGGAGGGTCTCGTTCGCGCGCTGCAGGCGCGCGAGCGCCTTGTCGGTCTCCCGAAGCGCGCTTTCCTTCTGCTCGAGCGCGTCTTGCACGGCACGCTGCGAGTGCGTCCCGCGGACCTGGTTGACGAGGATCCTCACGCCGATGCCGACGGCGAGGATGGCGATCAACCCCGACGCCTGGACGGGTCCCACGTGGCCCTCGATCTCGTAGGTCGCGACGAACCCGAGGGCGGCGCACGCCGTCGTCACCGACAGCGTGGTCAGGAGCGCACGTCCGTACCGCGTCGGTCGTTCCGGCGCGTACTCGTACACGCCGCGGGGCACCACCGTGATCAGCAACGCGATGAACAGGCTGGAGAGCGCGATCGGGACGTCGATCTCGGCGCGGCCGGGCTCGAACGAGCCCTCGACCCAGTCGCCGGCGAACGTCAGCACGGCCGATGCCGCACCGGCAACGGCGGCGAACATGCCGACGTGCGGGGCCGACGGTAGCCACATGGCGAGTGCTCCGTACGAGCAGAAGGCCGCGGCGGCGCTCGCGGCGAGCTGGGCCGCCGCGAGCGAGACGCCGGCGTCGGCGTTCGCCGGCCTGATGACCAGGTACACGATCGTGCCCACTGCCGCCGTGATCAGCGCGACGTCGGCCGCGATCTCGCGGCGCGTGTCGCGGTCGACGTGACCGCGGAACTCCTGGACGATCGGGACCAGGAACAGAACGGCGACGACTCCGAACACGATGTCGAGTGGCGACGGCTGCATCGGCGACGTGCCGCGTACGTCGATGATCGCGAACGAGACGCCGAGCGCGGCCAGCCCGAGCACGCCGAATCCGAGCCATCTCGCGTTCTGCCACGCGCGCGGCCGGCGCGCTCGAGCGAAGATCGCCGTCGCGGCGAGAACGCACGACCCTGCGACGATCGTTCCCGGCGCACCGTCGGTCGAACGGATGTCGGTCGGAGCGACCGTATACGCGAGCGCCACGCCGACGCCGGCCAGCAGAAGGACCGACGGAACGATCCAGACGTGCGACCGGATGGCCTGCGAGGACATGATCAAGCCGTCATCATCGCGCAGCGCCGATGCCGACTCCATCACCCGGGATGGTGGCTCGTCGCGAGGGGCGACCTACGCCGGACGGCTGGATGCTGTAGCGCGGAGGGCGATCGGTCGAACACCCCGGAGAGGGGACCGGTCTTACTCGATGAGGCGCCGGCGGAGCGCTTCGGCCACGGCCGCCGTTCGGTCGGACGCGCCGAGCTTCTCGAAGATGTGCTCGAGGTGCGTCTTGACGGTGTCTGGGGAGATGTACAGACGCTCGGCGATGTCGCGGTTGGTGTGGCCGAACGCGAGAAGCTGCAGCACCTCGATCTCGCGAGCGGTGAGCGTCTCGGCGCGGCGGTCGCGTTCCTTCGCCTGGGAGAGCTCCTCGGCGAGGGCGACGACGAGCTGCGGGTCGATCACCATGTTCCCGCCGGCGACCAGTCGAACGGTCTGGATGAGGTGCTCGGCGTCTCGAGCCTTCAGCACGTAGCCACGAGCCCCAGAGCGAACCGCCTCGACGACGAACTGCCGGTCGTCGTAGGCGGTCAGCATGATGACGCCGACCTTGGGGAACTTGTCACGGATCCGGCGCGCCGCCTCGAGCCCGTCCATCTCGGGCATCCGGATGTCCACCAGCGCGATGTCCGGAGACTCGCGCTCGATCATGTCGACGAGCTCGCTGCCGTTGGCCGCTTCGCCCACCACCTCGATGCCGTCCGCCATTTCCAGATACCGCCGGAGGCCCTGCCTGACCAGGGAATGGTCGTCCGCGATCGCCACTCGAATCGCCAACTGTGCCTCCATCGAGCCCCGCCGCACGGCGGGACGGAGTCAATCCTATATGTCGCGCCCGAGGGATCAGAACACGTAGTACCAGTTCACGGTGAGCACCGAGAGGAGCCCGATCCCGCACGTGCCGAGCGCCGCGAGCGCAAGGACCGGGACGCGACGGCGCTCCGCCACCTCGGCGGCGGCCCAGAACGCCGGGAAGACGACGAGCACGAACCGCGGCATCGACATGAGCGTTCGGTCCTCGAAGACGAACGACAACGGGATCAGCAGCGTGACCAGCACGTACACGCCGTACGACGGCCTGGAGCGAGCGAGGGCATATGCGGCCGCCGCCAGGAATGGGATGACGATCAGCCAGTCGAGCAACCAGTACCCGCCGTTCGTGTCGCCGACATACCGGAAGGCCGTGCGCGTCCCCTCCCACAGCGATGCCCACGGCCACGAGAACGTGCGCTCCCAGCTCTGCTGTGTATGCAGCGGCGCGAGAGCGTCGCCGGCGCGGAGCTCCCACGAACCGAGGTATGCGAGGGTTCCGCCCGCCGTGGCGACGGCGGCGAGCAGCCCCGGCCACGCCCGGCCTCGTCCCTCGGCGCGCTGATGGAGCGCTTCGATCGCGAGTGCCGGGGCGAGCGCTACCCCCACGCCCCGGGTCAGCGCGGCCAGCGCTCCGGCGATCCCGGCGCCCACCCAGCTGCCTCGACGGGCGAACCAGAACGCGGCTACGGCGAGCAACAGGAACAGCGACTCGGAGTACGGCATGAGGAAGAAGTAGGAGGTCGGGAAGAACGCGAGGAGCACAACGGTGGCGCGGGCGCGGCGCTCGTCGTACTCGAGATCGGTGAGGAGATACGTGACGACGAGCGCAGCCAGGAACGCGAGGTTCGAGACCACCAAGGCGGCTCCGAACGGGTGACCGCCTGCGACGAACGACACCGCGCGGACGGCGCCCGGGAACAGCGGGAAGAAGGCCGCGCTGCCATCTCCGACCCGATATCCCTCCTCCGCGATCCGCAGGAACCACAGCGCGTCGAAGCGCTCCCAGGCCGTGAACAGGTTCTGCCACCCCGGCTCGGGGAAAGGACCTGCGGGCCATCCGGGCACGTCGACCGGATCGAGCGCCGGCACCAGTCCGACGGCAACCACGCCCACCACGAACGT
>CALGFI010000233.1 GCA_937881155.1 uncultured bacterium
TGTTGGCGGGATCGCGTTCAACCGTGCTGGCGCGATCAACGGCGACGTGTGGGTGGCGACGTACCTGACGAACCCGTCGGGCGCGCTGCCGTGGGACTACGCGCGAACGCGCATCGTGGGCACGGGCACTCCGTCCCGGAACTTCCAAGGCGTCTTCCAGGACAAGCCGATGCTCGAGGTCGACCGGACGGGCAACCCGGATACGGACGGCAACGTCTACGTTTGCTGGTCACGGTTCACGGGGTTCGGCCAGAACAAGATCTACTTCAGCCGGTCCACCGATTCAGGCGAGACGTTCTCCACTCCGATGCAGATACATCGCACGAACGAGTTCATCTCGGTGCAGGGCTGCGACATCGCCGTGGAGGCGGATGGGGACGTTTACCTCACGTTCCGCACGTTCACGGCCAATCCCCAGAGGCCCGAAGGTCTCGCCTTCGCGCGGTCTGAGGACGGTGGCCTCAGCTTCAGCAGGGCCCGGCTGATCCAGACGATCACGACGTACTTCCCGTTCGACGGCACGCGTGACTGTGGCGACGGTCTGTTCGAATGCCCATCCGAGTTCGTCTTCGCGCGGATCCCGCTCGAGCCGAGGGTGACGTCGGATCAGACGGGAGACCTGCCTGGCGTCCATCTTGTCTACAACGCGGTCGATCCGACGACGATCACCCACAGCGATTCCACGTACACGTCCGCGGGGAGTCCCGCGAACGGCGAGGTCGGGCAGTCGCTCGTCTACGTGATCAGTACGACGAACGACGGACAGACCTGGACGCCGAATCCGGTCGCCGTGGATGACCAGCCGATGGGCCATCAGTTCTTCCCGGACATCGACGCGCACGGGGGCGTGCTCGGCGTCGTCTGGCAGGACTCTCGAACGGACGACTGCTACAGCGTCCAGCGCCCGATGGGGAACACCGCGGCGGCGACGGCGTGCGCGTCGAACGACGTGGTCAACACGTTCGCGGCGTTCTCGGAGACCGGCACATCGTTCGGCTCGTCGACACAGCTGTCGACGATCGGGAACCAGCCGCAGTACGAGATGTTCAGCAATCGGGACATCCCCTTCTACGGGGACTACAACTGGATCTCCATCCAGGACGTGAACACGACCACGCTGTTCGCGTACGCGGCGTGGACGGATCACCGCGACGTCGTCACAGGAACCGACCCGCGCGAGGAGACACAGGACGGGTTCGACGTTCACCAGTGTCGCGTCGCCGACGCCGACGGCGTCTTCGGGCCAGACCTATGTCCGAACGCCGGCGGTCTCGACCAGAACATCTACGGGCGCGGCCTGACGATCACGACCTGATACGTGGCTCGGGCCGTGTGAGGGCGCGGGATCATTCCGTCGGCGAGCGGATCGCCGGGGGCGTGGTCGAGGCGTGGCGTGATCGCGTTCGTCACCTGGACGGCCACGTCATCGACGAGGCCGACGGCATCGTCGTGTGTCTTTCGAACCTCCCGGCTCCAGATCAGCAAGCCGCGTTGATCGAACGCGAGCCGCTGGACGCGATGCGTGCGCTTGCTGATGCCGAGGCGATCTTCCGGGCTAACGGACAGTCGCTCGGGATCCTCGCCCAACGCCGACGGTACGAGTCGGTCGATCGGGCACTCCGCGAGTACGGCCTTACCGTCGTCATGACCGAGCCCGCGATGGCGATCGGTGTTGCGGACGTCTCGCCTGCCGTCGTGCCTGCGGGGGTGGAGATCGTTCGAGTGACCGACGCCGAGCTCCTCGGCCGGCTCGTGGATGTCGAGGTCCGTTCGTTCGGAAGCGAGCCAATCGTGGCGGAGCGCATGCTCGGCCCGGGGCAGCTCGAGCTGCCGGCCGTTCGGTTCTATGCCGCGCTCCTCGACGGCCGGCCGGTCGCGCAGGCGTACACCCACACCGTCAACGGCGCCACCAGCGCGTGGGGCGTCGCCACCGTTCCCGAACTTCGTGGCCGCGGCATCGGAACTGCCATCACGGCCTTCGCCATCCGCGACGCGCCGAACGCGGATCTCGCGTGGCTCATGTCAACGCGAGAGGGCAGATCGATGTACGAGCGCATGGGATTCCGCCACGCCTCCGACTGGGACGTGTGGGCGCACGCGTGACGTTCGGAACGCGTCGGAGGGCGCTCGTATACTCGAACGCGGTGGCCGTGCTAGGCGGGGAGCCAGCGGTGCCCTGAACTCGCAATCCGCTTCAGCGAGGCTGAATCCCCGTCCGAGGCCCGGCGGGTCCGAGGCAGCTCCCGGTGCGGAGCGTCGATGGTCGGGTCCCGCGCGACGCCAACCTGTGAACCCGGTCAGGTCCGGAAGGAAGCAGCCGTAAGCGGGCGCTGGCGGGTGCCGCGGGAGTGCCTGGCCGGAGCTACCGGCCGGTGACGCGCTCGAGTCCGACGTGGTCGAAGGCGGGTGCACGGTCACCACTTCCCTCAGGCCTTAGGCTTCCCGCGGCTCGCGGAGGTGCGCGTGACTGAGGAGTACCAGTCCCTCTACAGGAAGTACCGACCGCAGGGCCCCGGCGAGGTCCTCGGCCAGGAGCACGTCGTCCGCGCGCTGATGGGCGCGGTGCGCGAGGGCCGTCTCGCGCACGCGTTCCTGTTTTGTGGCCCGCGCGGGACGGGCAAGACTTCGACCGCGCGGATCCTGGCCAAGATGGTCAACTGCGAGAAGGGTCCGACCCCCGAGCCGTGCGGCGTGTGCGAGCAGTGCCTTCGGATCCGCGAGGGACAGCACCTCGACGTCGTCGAGATCGACGCGGCGAGCCACGGCGGCGTCGACGACGCGCGAGATCTCCGCGAGAAGGCGCCCACCGCGCCGGTGCAGGGGCGAGAGAAGGTGTACATCGTCGACGAGGCGCAGCGCCTGTCGCGCGAGGCGTTCGACGCGCTGCTGAAGGTGTTCGAGGAACCGCCGCCGGGCGTTCGATTCGTCCTGGCGACCACCGAACCGCACAAGATGCCGCCGACGATCGTCGGCCGGTGCCAGCGGTTCGACTTCCGTCGGGGCTCGATGGACCTCATCGGCGAGCACCTGATGCGCGTCGCCAAGGAAGAGGGCGTCACGCTGACCGAGCAGGCCGCGCAGGCGATGGCGCGGCAGTCGGAGGGATCGTTCCGCGACGCGCTGTCGCTGCTCGATCAGGCGTCGGTGCTCGGCGCGGGATCGATCGACGAACAGACCGTGTCGTCGCTCATCGGGACGGGCCGCACCGACGTGCAGTACGCGCTCGCGGACGCGGTTGCGGTCGGCGACGCGAAGGGCGTGTTCGAGCTCGTCAGCACGCTCGTGCTCGAGGGCCAGGACCTCCGGCACGTGACGAACGAGGTGCTGGGGCACTTCCGGAACCTGCTGCTCGTGAAGACCGCGCCCGGGCAGCCGGAGCTGCTCGACGTCACCGACGATGAAGCCGAACGGCTGACCGCGCAGGGCGCAAAGTACTCGGCGCCGGAGCTCGCGCGGGTGATCTCGTTGCTGCTCGCCGCACAGACCGACATGCGGTGGACCACGTCGCCGCGCCTGTCGCTCGAGCTCGCGCTGATCCGCTCGACGATCCCCGAGGCCGACGAACGCCCCGAGGCACTCGTCTCCCGCCTCGAACGCCTTGAGCGACTGTCAGGTATCGGGGGTGGCTCCGGGGTGCCTGCTTCAGGCTCGGATTCAGCGCCAGGCACGACGCCGAGCGCCGCTTCTTCGTCCGTAGGCGCTTCATACTCGCCTTCCGCAGGCACCCCATCGCCAACGCAATCGCCGGCGAGACGGTCGAGCGGCGCTCGCGCGGCCACCTCGAAGGATGTCGGCGCAGGGGTCGCTGCGGCAGGCAAGTATGAGGCGGCGCACACGCCGGAGCGGCCGCAAGCGGCGATCTCTGCCGCCGAATCCGCGCCTGAAGCAGCGGCCCCGAAGCCGTCGCGCGAGTCCCCGCCTGCAGCAGGCACCCCGAAGCCCTCAGCAGGTGCGAACGTGGACGTCGGGATGCTGCGGTCGAGCTGGCAGACCGTCATCCAGCACCTGCGCAGTCAGGGCAAGGCGGTGCTGCCGTCGTTTCTCGAGGTGGCCACGCCCGCCGCGTTCGATGGGCAGACGCTCGAGCTGGTTTTCCCGCCCGATCGCCGGTTCGGCGTCTCGAAGGTCGAGGAGCGCGAGGGCGAACTTCGCCAGGCGCTCCACGAGCTCCTCGGCATCGCGCCGGTCATCCGCTGTGTCGTGCGCGAGCCCGTTGCCGGCACGATTGACGTCGAGGACGACCCGCCTCTGTCGGAGGAAGAAGCACTCGCGCGTCTCACCGCCGAGCTCGGCGCCACGCCAGCGTCAGAGGACGGCTCGTAGGTGCAGGAAGGACCGATCCAGGATCTGATCGACGAGCTCTCGCGGCTCCCCGGCATCGGGCCGAAGTCCGCGCAGCGCCTCGCGTTCCATCTGGTGAAGTCGCCGCCTGACGATGCCAAGCGTCTTGCCGAGGCGATCGTGCAGGCGAAGGAACGCATCTTCTTCTGCCGCGAGTGCGGCAACGTGGCCGAAGGCGAGCTGTGCCGGATCTGTCGTGACGAGGGCCGTGATCGAACCGTCCTCTGCGTCGTCGAGGAGCCGAAGGACATCGCGACGATCGAGAAGGCCGGGGTGATCAAGGGCCGGTACCACGTGCTCGGAGGCGCGATCAGCCCGCTCGACGGCATCGGACCGGAGGACCTTCGAACGAAGGAGCTGCTCGAACGGGTCGAGCGCGACAGTGTCACCGAGGTGATCATCGCCACGAACCCGAACCTCGAAGGCAACGCGACCGCGATGTACGTCTCGGCGCTGCTCAAGCCGGCGGGCGTTCGCGTCACGCGGCTCGCGAGCGGCCTTCCCGTCGGTGGTGACCTCGAGTACGCCGACGAGGTGACGCTCTCGCAGGCCCTCGAGGGCCGCCGCGAGATGTAGCGATGCCGCACGTCCGGATCGAGATCCTCGAAGGGCGCTCGGTCGACGAACGGCGGCAGTTACTGCAGGCCGTGCACGACGCCCTCGTCGAGGCGTTCGAGATTCCGGACGACGATCGAGCTCAGCGGATCGTCGAGTATGACCCGATCAACTTCGAGATCCCTCCGGGGAGCTCCGACCGCTACACGCTGATCGAGATCACGGCGTTCCCCGGGCGGTCCAGAATGGCGAAGGCTGCCCTGTACAAGGCGATCGTTCACCGGCTCGGCGACCTCGGCGTCGATGCAGCCGACGTTTCGATCGTCGTCCACGAACCAC
>CALGFI010000234.1 GCA_937881155.1 uncultured bacterium
GCCTCCAGATGATCGAAGGCCTCCTCCATGATCCGCGCCGCGATCTCGGCGCCGAACCCCAGCGTCAGCGGGGCTTCGTGCACGACGACGGCACGGCCGGTCTCGACGACACACTGGCGGATCGTCTCGACGTCGAGCGGGACGAGCGATCGCAGGTCGACGACGCGCACACCGATGCCATCCACGGCGAGCGATCTGGCCGCGTCGAGGCACCGTGCGCGCATCGCGCCGTACGTGACGATCGTGCAGTCGCCGCCGTCGGGTAGATGCACCACCGCCACGCCGATCGGCGGCCCGTCCGTCGTGAGCGCCTCGGGTCCGTTCAGCGACTTCGACCAGTACCGACTCTTCGGCTCCAGGAAGACGACCGGATCCGGATCGTCGATGGACAGGCGAAGCAGTCGGTACGCGTCGATGGCGTCCGCGGGCACGACGACCTTCAAGCCGGCCGTGTGCGCGTAGTACGTCTCGGGGCTCTCGCCGTGGTGCTCCTTCCCCTTGATCCCGCCGAACGAGGGGATACGGATCACGATCGGCATCGAAACCCGGCCTCGGGTCCGCAGCCGGTACTTCGCGATGTGGCTGATGACCTGGTCGAGCGCGGGGTAACTGAACCCGTCGAACTGCATCTCGGCGATCGGACGCCACCCAGCCATCGCCAGACCGACGCAGATCCCGGCGATGCCGGCTTCGGCGATCGGCGTGTTGAACACGCGCTCCCGGCCGAACTTCTGCTGCAGACCTTCGGTGACCCGGAATACGCCTCCGAGCTCACCGACGTCCTCGCCGAACACGAGCGTTCGAGGATCGCCTTCGAGAGCGTCGCGGAGCGCGGCGTTGAGCGCCGCGACCATCGTGATCTCAGGCATCGGCGGGCCGAGCGTTCCGTTGCCGTTCCAGCGTTCGCGGCGGAGCGGTGAACACTTGGTCGAAGATCTCCGACGCCGCGGGGGCCTCGAGTGAGATCAGCTTCGCGCGGATCTCCGACACCCAGCGCGCCGCATCGGTCTCGCACTCGTGCACGAACGCATCGTCCGTGACGTCGGCGTCCGATAGGTAGCGGCGGAAGCGGTCGATCGGATCGCGCGCACGCCACGCCGCGACCTCGTCGTCGTCGCGATAGCGGGATGCGTCATCGGCCGTCGAGTGCGGACCGATCCGGTACGTAACCGCCTCGATCAGCGTCGGGCCCTCGCCGGCGTGGGCCCGTTCGACCGCCGTCTTTGTGACGGCGTACACCGCCAGCACGTCGTTCCCGTCGACGCGGACGCCCTCGAACCCGTAGCCGCTCGCGCGGCTCGCGATCGGCGCGACCGCTTGCTCCGCGAGCGGCACCGAGATAGCCCACCCGTTGTTCTGACAGAACAGGAGGGCCGGCGCGCCGAACACGGCGGCCATGTTCGCGGCTTCGTGGAAGTCGCCTTCGGACGCCGAACCATCGCCGAAGTACGCGAGCGCGCATGCGTTTTTCCCGTCGAGCTTCGCCCCGAGGGCCCACCCGACCGCGTGGACGATCTGCGTGGCAACCGGAACACAGATCGGCGCAAACCGGTTCTCGATGGGGTCGTACGGACCGCCGTGCCAGGTGCCCCGGTGATACTCCAAGTACTCAACGACGTCCACGCCGCGAACGACCGCCGCCGCGAGCTCCCGAAACGACGGGAACACGAAGTCGTTGGGTCCGAGCGCGAACGCGCTGCCCACCTGGGCCGCCTCCTGCCCTTCGAACGGGGGATAGACCGTCAGCTCACCCTGTCGCTGCAGCGCCATGCATTCGCGGTCGAGTCGGCGCGCTCGGATCATCAACCGCAACAGGTCGCGCAACCGTTCATCGTCGAGGCCGACCTCGGTGTCGCCGGTCGGCGTTCCGTCCGGCGCGAGGATCTGAACCATCGAAACGTCGTCGATGTCGCGGCTCACGCGCGGAGTCTCCTTAGTGCGGGGGTACGCACAACGTTCGCTTCGCTCACTGTGCTACCCCCCGCGCCCCCTCAGTGCGGGGGTACGCTCACTGTGCTACCCCCTCGCAACGGCGGGCGGACGAGAGGATATACACTCCTGCGCCGTGATCCCGGCCGCCGAATTGCGCGTCTACCAGCCGCTCGACGCGTTCCCCGCCGAGGAGATGGCGTACTGGGAGCGATACATCGTGGAGGGCGCGCCGAGAGCGGTGCGACCGCGTTACACGGATCTCGCGACGCGCGACGGCCTCGGATTTCTCACTCCATCGAGTCCGGAGCAAGCGCACGTGAAGGTCGTCGACGGCGCGTTCTTCGTCTGTCCTGAGCGAACGCGCCTCCGCGTGCTCGCGGGACTTCTCGCGTTCCACGACGGTACGCCGTTCGAGGGTTCGGAGGCGTTCGTTCCCGACGGCGCAGCGCGACGCGCGCGGCGCGAGCTGGGCCGCATGCGCCGGCGCAACCCCGGACAGCTCGCGGCGATCATGGAGAGCCCGTGGCACGTGCCGGTCAGGTGGTTCGTCCTGTTCGACGACGACGAGCGCCGGATCCGAGAGGTGCACGGAGCGCACCGGCTTTCCTACCTGACGACCGTACGGAAAGCGCTCCGCCGCGCCGAGCGATCCGTTCCGGTGCTCCGCCACAGCGAGCTCGGCCCGATGGCGGAGCTCGTGGTCGAGGTTCATCAATGGCTGACGGCATTCGACACGACGGCGCTGCTCGAGCTCGACTACGGAGGGCTGTGCGAGTTCATGACATGGGACGAGATGGACGACGATCACAGCGCGCGAGACGTGAATGACGCGCTGAAGGCGCTCGGGGCCCGGGAGTTCACGCGCTCCGCGGAGCTCTATCAGGCCGCCGCCGCTCGTTCAGCCGAGCTGCGAAGCCGCGAGAGCGTCAACTGACACGGAACGCTCCGACGTTCGTGGCCAGGGGCAGAATCGAACTGCCGACACCGCGGTTTTCAGCCGCGTGCTCTGCCAACTGAGCTACCTGGCCGACGAGTGCTATCGGCGGGACCGACGATCGGCTGCTGAGATTGCCTCTCGCTCGGACGTTGCGCGCGTCAGGCAAGGATACCGCGCCGGACGGCGGCTACCCCCACCGCTTCGGGTTGTCGCTCTGCAGGTCGAGCTGTCCCGCGCGGCTGGCGAACTTGCCGGTTCCCCCGCCGTACGCCAAGGCCCCCTTGCCCCTCCACGATCCGTTCCCCGGAACGAATCCAGTAAGGGACACCGAGTCCCCGTCGTTGAACGCGAAGTGCGCGGCGAACGGGATCCGGTTTCCCTGGCCCTTGAACTGCACGATCGTCACGGTTCCGATCTCCTCGTCCCCGTGGCCGTACGGGTCCGGTGGCTCCGGCGGATAGATGGGTTCGTCGACGACCACCGTCGACCCCGGCGGCGCACCGATGAGCTCTTCGCCCGGCCGGTCGCTCACGACCGGGAAGTCGTAGCCGGCACCCTCAGTCCCCATCGTCTCCCTCCCTCGCCCGCGTACCGTCGGCACACTAGGCGCGCTCGTCCGTTCGGGGCAAACCGCTCGAAACCGTGGCCTACACTCCTGCGATGGTTGTCTGCGCGACGTGTGGCCGGAGCAATCCCGCAGATGCGAGCTTTTGCATGTCGTGCGCGTCACCTCTCGCCGGGACCGCCCCAGCGCCGGAGGGCGATCGCAAGACAGTGACCGTGGTGTTCTGCGACGTGGTCGGCTCCACGTCGCTGGGGGAAGAGCTCGATCCCGAATCGACTCGGCAGCTGATCGCCCGCTTCTT
>CALGFI010000235.1 GCA_937881155.1 uncultured bacterium
GCAAGCCACTGGTGGTGCTGACGCCGAAGTCGTTGCTGCGGCTCGGCGCGGCCGCCAGTTCGAGCGGCGAGCTCGAGTCCGGTCACTTCCGCCCCGTACTGCCGGATCCGACGCCGCCGGAGCGCGCGAGGCGCGTGCTGCTCTGCCAGGGGAAGCTGTTCTACGAGCTCGCTGACCGACGGAGCGAACAGGACATCGATGACGTTGCGATCGTCCGGCTCGAGCAGTGCTACCCGTTCCCCGCTGATGCGCTCCGATCCGAGCTCGAACGGTTCGCCGACGCCGAGGTCGTGTGGGTTCAGGAAGAGCCGGAGAACATGGGCGCCGGCCGGTTCGTGTGCAGGAACCTGCGGGAGCGGCTCGGCGTGGAGGTTCGCTTGGTGTCGCGAGGCGAGAGCCCCAGCCCGGCAACCGGCAGCCTCACGCTCCATAAGAAGGAACAGGCCGAGCTCATCGACCGCGCCTTCGCCCGCGACCGCTGAGCGAATCGCGTGTCCAGGGAGGAGAAGACCGAGCCGCCGGGGACGATCCTGCTGGCGGAAACTCCCGTCGATTCGCTTGACGACTACCTCGAGGGCGGCGGCGGACAGGGTCTCGCCGCGGCGCGGGAGCGGTCGCCGGACGAGGTCATCGAGGAGGTCCGTCGGTCCGGACTTCGCGGTCGAGGAGGCGGCGGGTTCCCGACCGGCATCAAGTGGCGCACCGTTCGCGACGACCCGAGCGGGACGAAGTTCGTCGTGTGCAACGCCGCCGAGGGTGAGCCGGGAACGTTCAAGGACCGCTGGCTGCTTCGCGCCAATCCGTACCAGGTCGTGGAAGGGCTCGGCATCGCCGCGTACGCGGTCGGAGCGGAGCGAGCCTTCATCGGCATCAAGACGGCGTTCGAGCAGGAGATCGAACGCCTTCGCGTGGCGATGGAGGAGATGGCGGCGCGCGATCTGATCGGCCCGGTAGCCATGGAGCTCACGCCGGGTCCGGACGAATACCTGTTCGGCGAGGAGAAGGCGCTGCTCGAGGTCATCGAGGGCAACGAACCACTCCCCCGTGTCGTGCCACCGTGGATGGAAGGACTCTTCCGATCCCCGGACTCGCTCAACCCAACGGTCGTCAACAACGTCGAGACGCTCGCGAACGTCCCGCACATCCTCCGGCGGGGCGCCGAATGGTTCCGCTCGTTCGGCACGGACGAGTCTCCGGGAACGATGGTGTTCACCTTGTGCGGCGACGTTCGTCACCCCGGCATGTACGAGCTGCCGTTGGGGTTCTCGCTCCGGGACCTGATCTACGGGATCGGCGGCGGTCCGCGCGAAGGTCGCGAGCTGAAGGCGGTCTTCCCCGGCGCGTCGAACACCGTGATCTCGGCGGAGCAGCTCGACGCGCCGCTCGCCTTCGAGACCATGCGCGCCGTCGGGACGGGCCTCGGCTCCGGCGGCTTCGTCGTGTACGACGACACGGCCTGCATCGTCCGAGCAACCCTGGCGTTCTCCCGGTTCCTCTATGTCGAGTCGTGCGCGCAGTGTCCGGCATGCAAGCACGGCACCGGCGCCATCACGCAGCTCCTCGAGAGGATCGATCGGGGCGACGGCACGGACGCAGACGTCGAGACGATCCTCGCGCGAGCTCTGACGGTCACCGACGCGCAGCGGTGCGCACTACCGACGGGCGAGACCCTGATCGCCCAGAGCGCCGTGCAGGTGTTCGGACACGAGTTCGAGGAACATCTCGGTCGACCGTGCCCACGTCAGCGCGACCTGCTCGTCCCGAGGATCGTCGACTTCGACGACCGTGCGGGCGACTTCGTCTACGACGAGCGGTACCGACTCAAGCAGCCGGACTGGACGTACGCGGACGAACCCAGCGCATGAGGTCTATCCGGACAAGCCGTACTCGTCGGCGAAGTCCCATGCTCGGACGACGCCCGGCTCGAGCCGGACGATGACGAGATCGTCGTCCACAGAGCTCGCGTACGCCGTTCCTTTCTCCTCGCCCAGATAGCGCACGGCGATCCGGCGATTCGTCTCGACGACTTCGTCCGCCAACAGCGTTGCGCGAGCGCGGAGCTCGACGCCGCGATACGGGGGCTCCTGATCGAACACGACCAGACCGGCGCGAGGGTCGTTACGAACATGTTGCGCTTTGGCGTCGTCGGCACCGACGACGACGTTGAACCCGCCCTCCCACCACTCGTGCCACACGGGCGACAGCAGCGTGTCGCCGTTCGAGCGGTGCGTCGCTAAGACCCCAACGATCGGACGCTCGAGCAGGTCCCCGAGGTCGCCGATCGCCAGATCGCGGCGCATCGACGAAGCGTATGCCAGGTTCCTGCATCCGTCCGTGGACACGTCCTGGCGGATCGAGATTCGAGGATCAAGGAGTCCGAGTTGCGTGCCGATGCACTACCGCGACCTGAGACATCGGGCCTTCGGAGAGGACGCGATCATGGAGGTCACCCACCCCCGCAGCGCCGGTCTAACTCACCGATCCTGCCCCACCTGTGGCGAGGCGCTGGACGTCGATGCACGAGTCTGCCGCGTTTGTGGAACCGAAGTAGCCTCGGGCGAAGCGCGGACCCTTCGGGAGCCGGGACAGCTTCACGCCCTCTCAAACAATCCAATGCCCGCTCCCCCGCCTTCGGCTCGTCCGCGGCGGCGCTGGGCGTTGATCATCTCGCTCATCGCTGCAGGTGTGGTCATCGCTGTGCTGGGCGGGTGGCTCGTCCTGGCGAACGTCGACCTCGAGGACACGAAAGCGTCGCTCGCGGCCGCGAAGTCGCGCACCGCCAAGCTCGACAGGAAAGCCGAGTCGATGGCATCTCAGATCGACTCGTTGGAGGATGAGAAGAGCGACCTGGAGACGCAAAACGCTTCTCTGAACTCCGCGATGATCGACTGCAAGAACGCCGCGAACGCAATCCGTCGCGTCTTCCGGGTCGGCTACCAGAACTCCCTTGGAAACGCCTCGATCCAGGACTACCGCAACGCCTGGAAGGACGCGAATCGCGCCTGGATCCTGTGTCG
>CALGFI010000236.1 GCA_937881155.1 uncultured bacterium
GCGATCTCACGACGTGCGAGGTGGCCAGTGCAATACGCGATTCGCACGGCGCGTCACGGCGGGATCGTCAATGCCCCCGTGCTGCTGCGTGTCGACGAGGACCGGTTCTGGTTCGCGGTCGCGGACTCGGACGCACTCCTTTACGCGAAGGGCGTGGCGGCGCTCGCCCGCATGGACGTCGACATCGATGAACCCGATGTCTCCCCGCTTCAGGTCCAAGGGCCGAAGAGCAGGGAAGTGCTCCGTGATCTTCTCGGCAACGTCGTCGCCGGTTTGCGCTACTACCGCTTCACGCACGCGGAGCTCGATGGCATCCCACTCGTCGTCTCACGCACAGGCTGGAGGGGCGAGCTCGGCTTTGAGATCTACCAACTTCGGCTCGGATATCACACGGTGGACGGATACGCCGTTCCACCTCACCGGACTCGAGAAGTACGTCGAGCTCGACCAAGACGCTCAGTTCATCGGCAAGCAGGCCCTTCGCGAGATCCGCGACGGCGACCTCCTCGACCGGAAGCTCGTGGGGATCGAGATCGGCGGCGACCCGATGACCGATGAGGGCGCGTTGAACGACTTCTGGCCGCTCGTTGAGGGCGACGCCACCGTCGGGCGGGTCACGGCCGGTGCGTGGTCGCCGCGCCTGGAGAAGAACATCGGGTACGGCTGGGTGCCGATCCGACGGGAGGAACCCGGCTCCGAGCTCGAGGCCGACACACCCCGGGGCCGCGTCCCTGTGAGGGTGGCGCATTTGCCGTTCCTCGACCCCAACAAGGACGTTCCCAAATCGTAGCCTCGCCGGCATGACCGGTTCCGTCCGCTTCGACCGCGCTGCCGAGTTCTACGACCAGACGCGCGCGATCTCCGATGAGGCGATGGCCCGAACGATGGAGCTCCTGTCCTCCGAGCTCCGCGGACGGGGCCGAGTCCTCGAGGTAGGCGTCGGCACGGGACTGCTCGCCCTCCCTCTGCACGAGCGCCGGGTCGACCTCGTCGGCGTGGACATCTCGGCGCCGATGTTGGCCAAGCTCGTGGACAAGGCCGGGAACCGTGCTCTCTTCCCCCTCGTCCTCGCGGACGCGACGCGATTGCCGTTCCGTGATCACGCGTTCGGCGCCGCGTACCTGCGATGGGTGCTCCATCTCATCCCGGATTGGCGGGCGGTCGTGGCCGAAGTCGTTCGCGTCGTGCGGCCGGGAGGAGTGTTCCTGGTGAACCTCGGCGCGTACGGCGGCGAGCGCGACGAGATCAAGGACCGCTTTGCCGAGCTCGTCGGGTTGAAGCTCGATCCGATCGGCATTCACTGGGACGACTACGGTTCGCTCGACGCGGTGCTCGTCGAGCTCGGGGCTCGGCCGCGAGAGCTACGGCGGGTGCACGAGGGTGGCGACGACCCCCTTGGACTGTTCTTGGACGGCATCCGCGACAACCTCTACTCATGGACCTGGGTGGTCCCCGAAGACGATCGCCTCCGCGCGCACGAAGAGGTTCGACGGTGGGCGGCCGAGCGTTTCGGCGATCTCGACGCACCTCGACCGTACGAGCGGGCGACGCGCTGGAGGGCATTCGATATCCCCTGAGTGTCGGACGTTGAGGCCCTGACCTCCGCGGCGACCGGCAGGTATCCTTCCGTCGTTCTGCTTCCTGACCGGAGGCCGCATGCCGATCACCGAGGTCGACAAGATCTGGATGGACGGCGAGCTCGTGGACTGGCGAGACGCCAACGTTCACGTTCTCAGCCACGCGCTTCATTACGGGAGCGGCGTATTCGAGGGGATCCGCGCATATCAAACCTCGCGCGGCGCAGCGGTGTGGCACCTCGACGAGCACATGAAGCGCTTCTTCCGGTCCGCGAAGCTGTATCACATGGAGATCCCGTACTCGCTCGAGGCGATCACCGAAGCTGTCAAGGACGTGATCCGCTCGAACGCCCTGAACGCGTGCTACATCCGCCCCGTCGCGCTTCGCGGCTACGGCGAGATGGGCGTGAACCCGCTCAACGCGCCGGTGAACGTCTTCGTCGCCGTGTGGCCGTGGGGGGCGTATCTCGGCGAGGACGCGCTCGAACAAGGGGTGCGGGTCAAGATCTCGTCGTGGCGGCGGAACTCACAGAACTCGCTCCCGGCCGCCGCGAAAGCCACCGGTCAGTACATCAACAGCGTCCTGGCCAAGGTGGAGAGCCTGAAGGCGGGCTACGACGAGGCGATCATGTTGAACGAGTCCGGGTTCATCACGGACGGGTCGGGTGAGAACGTCTTTATCGTCCGCGATAGCGGCCTCACGACGCCGCCCATTCAGGCAGGATGTCTGGATGGGATCACGCGGCAGAGCGTGATGGCGATCGCACGCGACCTCGGATACGAGGTGCGCGAGGAGAACCTGGTGAGGACGGATCTGTACAACGCGGACGAGGTGTTCTTCACCGGTACCGCCGCGGAGATCACTCCGATCCGCGAGGTGGACGACCGCGTGGTCGGGGAGGGGCATCGCGGCCCGATCACCAAGGAGCTCCAGGGGGCGTTCTTCTCGGCGACCAAGGGTGAGACCGAGCGGTACGCGAGCTGGCTCACCTACGTGAACGGGTGAGCGAAGAGGCTCGATACCGCCTCCCGCGGACGGTCGTCCCGCGCCGCTACGACCTCGTTTTCGACCCCGACCTCGACGCGGAGACGTTCTCGGGCAGCGAGACCGTCGAGGTCGAGGTGCGCGAGAACGTCGACGAGATCGTCCTGAACGCCGCGGAGCTCGACGTCACATCGGCCGCGCTCGAACGTGACGGGACCAGCATCGCCGTCACCGACGTTCGACTCGACGACGAGACCGAACGCGCCCACTTGCGGCTCGCCGAGCGCGCCGAACCCGGCGAGTGGAACCTGCACATCGCGTTCCGCGGCCGACTGTCGAACCGCCTCCGGGGCTTCTACCGCTCGACGTACGTGGACGAGAGCGGCACCACGCGCGCCATCGCGACGACCCACTTCGAGGCGACGGATGCGCGCCGGGCGTTCCCGTGCTGGGACGAGCCCGACCTGAAGGCGGTGTTCGGGGTCACGCTGGACGTCGAGGACGGAATTCTCGCCATCTCGAACGGGCCGGAGGTCGAACGTGAGCCGCTCGGCGAAGGTCGGGTGCGCGTGTCGTTCGCGGACACGATGCCGATGTCGACGTACCTCGTCGCGTTCGTCGTCGGGCCGCTCGAGGCCACCGACCCGGTCGACGTGGACGGCGTTCCGCTGCGCGTCGTGTACGAGCCGGGCAGGGGTCACCTGACCTCGTACGCGCTCGAGGTAGGGGCGTTCTGCCTGCGGTTCTTCTCCGAGTACTACGGCATCCCGTATCCGGACTCGAAGGTCGACCTGATCGCCGTCCCCGACTTCGCGCAGGGCGCGATGGAGAACACCGGTGCCATCACGTTCCGCGACAACCTGTTGCTGGTCGACCCGAACAAGGCCACGCAGCCGGAGCTCGCCGCCGTTGCCGACGTCATCGCCCACGAGCTGGCACACATGTGGTTCGGCAACCTGGTCACCATGCGGTGGTGGAACGGGATCTGGTTGAACGAGGCGTTCGCGACATTCATGGAGATCCTCGCGGTGGACGCGTTCCGTCCGGACTGGGAGCGGTGGACGCACTTCCTCAGGGTGCGTTCGTCCGCGTTCGACGTCGACGCGCTCGAGAGCACCCGCTCGATCGAGTACCCGGTCGCCTCGCCGGACGACGCCGACGGGATGTTCGACACGCTCACGTACACCAAGGGGGCGGCGGTGCTCCGCATGCTCGAGCGGTACCTCGGGGCGGAGCGATTCCGAGACGGTATCCGCAAGTACCTCGCCGACCACCGGTTCGGGAACACCGAAACGCACGACCTGTGGGACGCGATCGAGATGGCGACCGGCGAGCCCGTGCGGCGGATCATGGACGGCTGGATCTGGCAGGGCGGATACCCGCTCGTGTTGGCTGAGCTCGAGGGCGATCTCGTTCGGCTGGCGCAACGACGCTTCCTGCTCTCGAGCGAAGACGGTGACGCGGCGTGGGACGTGCCGTTGCTGGTTCGGGCCGCCGGGAAGACCGAACCCGTCCTCGTCGAGCCGAGTGGGGCGACCGTTCCGGCGCCGGGCGACGGTCCCATCGTCGTGAACGCGGGGGCACACGCGTTCGCGCGCGTGCGATACGACGAGGAGCTGCTCGGCCGGATCGCTGCATCGCTCGACAGCCTGTCTACGGACGAGCGCACGCAGCTCGTCGACGACATCTGGGCGGCCGTGGTTGCCGGCCGGACGTCGGCCGCGGAGTTCTGTCGGTTCGCCGGCGCGTTCCGCAACGAGGACGAGCTTCCCGTGTGGTCGTCGCTCCTGGAGGGCATCAGGTGGTGTGACCGGCTGCTCGACGGGGGACCGCGAGAGCACTACCGGGCGTGGGTTCGATCGCTCGTGGGTCCGGTGCTCGAGCGGATCGGGTGGGAACCGCGCGAGGGTGAACGCGATCTGACGCGATCGCTCCGCGGCACGCTGATGACCGCCATCGCCATCCTGGGAGCGGATCCGAACGCCCAGGCGCTCGCCCGCGAGGTCGAGCTCCGCGCGCGGGCCGACGGGGACGAAGAGCCGTCGCTCGCGGCCGCCTCGATCGTCATCGTGGCCTCGGCCGGTGGACCGGCCGAGTACGACGCGTACCTGAAGGCGCGGACGACTGCGCGAACGCCACAGGAGCGATTGCGGTACCTGTACGCCCTCGCCGATTTCCGCGACGCGGTGCTGTTCGAGCGCACGCTTGACCTCTCGCTGACGGAGGAGATCCGTCCGCAGGAGACGCCGTGGGTGCTCACGCGCGCGATGTCCAACCGAGAGCAGGGACCGATCGCCTGGCGGTTCGTGAAGGAACGGTGGCGAGACATCGTCTCGAGAGTCGCGCCGTCGAACGTCGTGTTCGTCGTGGACGCGCTGCCCTACCTGGCGACGCCCGAGCTCGTGGACGAGGCCTCGGCGTTCTTCGTCGAGCACCCCATCCCGCAGTCGGCGCTCCAGCTGCAGCAACTGCTCGAACGCCAGCGCGTGAACGCCGACCTCCGGCGCCGAGCGGTCCCCGAGCTGCAGTCGTTCTTCAGCGCGCCGCCGCAGTAACGCGCCTTCGGAGCGTCGCGCAGCCTCGCTTGACACGCCGAAGCGCGCGGCCATACGTTCGGTAGCGAACGACCCGCCTTCTTCGAAGAGGAGGTTCCGCACGGCCGTCGTCGAGGACGTCGAGGTCTCAACGGAGCATTGGATCGGCGGCGAACGCGTCGCCTCGGCATCGACGTTCCAGGACGTCTCGCCGATCGACGAGGCGGTGCTCGCCGAAGTCTCGCGGGGCGGTACCCCCGAGGTCGAACGAGCCGTCGAGGCTGCGCGCGCCGCAACCGAGACGTGGGGCCGAATGTCCGCCATGGAGAGGGCGGCCGTCCTTCACCGGATAGCGGATCTCGTCGAGGAGCGGGTCGAGCGGCTCGCGGCCGTGGAGACGCGCGACAACGGCTCGCTCCTGCGCTCACACCGCAACTCGGTCATGCCGCGCGTCGCGAGAAACTTCCGCTTCTTCGCCGACCAGCTGACGGAGCTCG
>CALGFI010000237.1 GCA_937881155.1 uncultured bacterium
ACGGCGGTCCGCTTCCCGATCGTGCTCGCGAGGTTCGGAGGCGAACGGCGATGGAGGGTTCGTCCAGCGTGTTCGTCTCGATCGATGGTGCGGTGGTTGGCACACTGATCCTGGACGATCCGATCCGTCCCGACACGCCGCGCGTGATCCGAACGCTGCGCCGCGCCGGCGTGAAGCGCGTCGTGATGGTCACCGGCGATCACGCGGACGTGGCGGAGTCCGTTGGCATCGCGATCGGCGTCGACCGGATCCTCTCGGAGCGCGACCCGGCGGACAAGGTCGACGCGGTTCGCGCGGAGGGCGAGGGCGGTGTGACCATCATGGTCGGCGACGGCGTCAACGATGCGCCGGCGCTCGCCGCGGCCGACGTCGGCGTGGCGATGGGCGCTCGCGGCTCGACCGCGTCGTCGGAGGCGGCGGACGTCGTGCTCGCAGTGGATCGTCTTGACCGCGTGGCCGAGGCGATCCGGATCGCGCGCCGGTCTCGCGGCATCGCCTTGCAGAGCGTGCTCGCCGGCATGGGCCTGTCGTTCGGGGCGATGTTCCTCGGCGCGGCTGGATTGCTCCTGCCGGTGGCCGGCGCGCTGGTGCAGGAGGCGATCGACGTCGCCGTGATCGTGAACGCCCTGCGAGCGCTGCGTGGAGACCGAACGAGTGCGCAGGCCGCCAGCCCCGGTTCGCAGGTCGGCGAACGCTTCCGCGCGGAACATCGAGAGTTCGCGCCGGAGCTGCAGCGGATCCGTTCGGTCGCGGACCGTCTCGACACGTTCGCGCCCCTGCAGGCGCGCGAGGAGCTGGAACGGATCAGGTGGTTCCTGCTCGAGCGCTTGCCGCGACACGAGCAGGAAGAGGAGGCCGCGGTCTATCCGGTCGTCGCCCGGCTCATGGGCGGCGAGGATCCCATGGGCTCGATGGAGCGCGCGCACATGGAGATCGAACATCTGGCGCGCGTGTTCGGCCACCTCGTCGCTGACGTTCCGGAGGACGGGCCGACGCGCGAGGACCTCGTCGACCTTCGCCGCGTGTTGTACGGGCTGCATGCCGTTCTTCGGCTGCACTTCGCGCAAGAGGAAGAGGCCTACTCGTGGCTGGCGAGCGACCGGCCGCAGGACGAGCTGGCAACGGTGTAGCGGGTCTACGCCGTGGCCCGGCCGCGCCGGGGGATCCACACTCGGAAGGACGCGCCACCCGCCTCACCCGACTCGACCCACGCTCGGCCGCCGTGGAGCTCGGCGAAGCGACGAACCAGAGAGAGTCCGATGCCGACACCCGGACCGTCGTCGGATCGTTTGTTGAACGGATCGAAGATCGCCTCGCGACGCTCGGCCGGAACTCCCGGTCCCTCGTCGTCGACGAGGATCACGACGCCGTCGCCGTCCGCGCGAGCCGAGACGCAGACCCTCGCGCCGTCGGGTGTGTGACGGACGGCATTCGTCAGCAGGTTCTCCACGATCCGCTCGACCTTCGACTCGTCGATCTCGGCCACGACATCGTCGGCATCGACGATGATCTCGCGTTCCGAACGCAGCTCGGAGTCGTTCACCACGCGCTCGACCAACGAGCCCACGTCCGTGGGCCACAGTTTCGGTCGCACGATCCCCCGCGACAGCCGGTCGAGGTCGAGCAGGTCGTTCACCATGCGTTCGAGCTTGCGAGCGTTCGTGCCGATGCGCGCGGCGAGGTCCCTCACCTCGTCGCTCTCGAACGAGCCACCCTCGAGCGTCGCCGCGAGCCCGATGATGGCCGACAGAGGGGTCCGCAGGTCGTGTACCACCGCCGCGACGAACGGATCCTTCGCGTCCTCCGCGCCCGAGAGGGCCATCGCGTTTCATGCTAGCGCCGACATCGCCGCCTTCCGGGACCTCTCGTTGAACGATCTGAGTCGTGCCTGCTCAGCGAGCGGCAACGCCGCCATCGGCGCGTGGATCACTGCCCGCGTCGAACGACCCGTCGGCCATGACCCTGATCAGATGGGCGTGTCCGACGTTTTCGCTCACGTCCTCGAGCAGATCGACTCGGTAACCGCTCGCGGTGAGCGCTTCGCGTGTGGGCGACGGAACCGCGCCCTCGGCGACGAGCGCGCGATCGGTGGACCTGAGCTCCATACCCCCGACGAGCCAGCGGGGCGCCCGGACGGCGCTCGCGGCGTCCATCCCCAGGTCGAACGCTCGGAGGATCGACATCGCGTCGATCTGCGGCTGGCCTCCGCCGCCCATCGTTCCGGTCACCGCTGCGAGTTGCCCTTCGCGCTCGACGACGACGGGGAGAAGCGTATGCGCCGGGCGTTTCCCCCCTGCGAGTGCGTTCGGATGGTCGGGGTCGAGCACGAACGCGGCGCCGCGGTTGTGGAGCACGACGCCGGTAGCGGGGTCGAGGATGCCCGAACCGAACCCGGAGTACAGGCTTTGGATCAATGCGATCGCGAGGCCCCGATGGTCCGCGGCGACGAGCGCGACGGTGTCGTCCGTGAACGATGGTGCGGCTTCGCGAAGTTGTGGCTCGCGTACCTGGTCGACGATGCCGGCGAGGTGGCCTTCGTCGAGGAGCGTCCCGACGTGAACGCGGGCGAACCGCGGATCGGCGTTGTGTCGGTCGCGGTCGATCGCCGTGACGCGGAACACCTCCGCGATCGTTCCGGCGTCCGGACCGAGTGGATCCGGATCGATCTCCAGTCGCTCGATTGCGGCGAGGATCTGGAGCAGAACGAACCCCTGCGAGTTCGGCGGCGCGACGCTCACGTCGAGGTCGCGGTAGCGGAGCTTGAGCGGCGAGTCGAGCTCGGCCTCGTGCGCTGCGAGATCGTCGATCGTCATCGCTCCGCCGAGCGACGCGAGATGGTCGGCGATGGACGCGCCGATCTCGCCGCCGTACAGCGCCTCGGGACCTCCGTCCACGAGCGTCTCGAGCGTTCGCGCGAGCGCCGGCTGGACGAGGATGGAACCTTCGCCGAGCATCGCCGCGTCTCGCGCGTACACGTCACGCAGGCCCGGGTCGGCGAAGATCTGCTCTCTGTGTGACCTGACGCTGTCGGCGAGCGAGCGTGCGACGGCAGTGCCGTCGCGCGCGAGCGAGATCGCTCGGGTGAACGCACGCGAGAACCCCAGATCCGACCAGTGTGTCCCGAGTTGCCACCATCCCGACACGGCGCCGGGAACCGTCACGGCGTGTGGACCGGACTCCGGCATCGCCTCGTATTGGCGTGCGAGTGAATCCATGTCCGAAGCCGCAGGCGCTGCCCCGCTCGCGTTCAGCACAACCGTTCGTCCGTCCGGCTCGTGGATCAGCGCGAACAGGTCCCCGCCGACGCCACACATGTGTGGGTACACAATGGCGAGGGTCGTCGCCGCGGCCAGTGCCGCGTCGACGGCGTTGCCGCCGCTGTCGAAGGCCTCCAGCCCGGCCGCGGTCGCCTCGACGTGCGGCGTCGCGATGGCGAACCGGCGGCCCGTGCCGGAGAGCGCCCGCTCGGTCGGACCGCCGTCGCTCGCGTGCATCAACGCACGATAGTTCGCGTCACGCCCGGAGCGACAGTCCGCGGTACCCATCGACGAATCCCGCCGTGCGCAAACGGTCGGCGTGCGGAGAGCTCGTCGCCGGCTCCCCGTCGATCCGCGACAGCTCGATCCTCCGCACCCGTCCGTCCTTCACGAGCGCTGCGAGCGCGTCGGGCCAGTCGGAGTTCGCCGCATCGTCGAACGTGACGAGCGTTCGGCCACCGCGCTCGAGATAGGCAGCAAGCGCGCCGTCGGCCAGCACGACGTACGCGCCGGCGGTCCGTGCGGGTCGACCGGCGCTCTCGGGCCACGCGAGCGCCGCCCCGTACGGCTGCGCCGGGTCTGCCGCGGCAAGGGAGAGGACGATCGACTCGGTGCGGTCCGGTTCCCTCAACTCACGCAGACGTTCCACCGCGCCCGGCGCCGCGAACTGCGCCGCGCCCAGGCCGTCGACGAAGTAGCCGCGCCGGACCTTGCCCGACTCCTCGAGCGCCCGGAGCACCCCGTACACGCCGGCGTACCCGCCCGGCGCGCCTTCGGCGAGAACCGCCTCACGCGTCAGCACGCCGTGCCGCTCGAGCAGTTGCATCGCGCGGGCATGCGCCGTTTCGGTCGGCGACGGCGCGGGATCGAGGAGCGGCGCGACGAGCGACCACCTGCCGGCGGCGGCCGGCGGCCCGGCGGGCCCTCGACCGCTTCGATCCGCGGCCGAGGAACGCACGAAGCGGCGCGAGCGTGTCATTCGTGACCTCGCCCGCCCACACCAGGTCCCACAGCGCCGAGAGCACCGCGCGCTCGTCGGGCTCCTCGCTGGCGCGAAGGAGCTCCGGCCAGAACGACGCGCCGTGCGTTCCGAGGTGGGCTCGGAGACGCTCGTGGATGTCGCCGGAGGGGCGTTCGTCCGGCGGTGGGGGAGCCAACAGTCGAAGGCGGTCGCGGAACGCCAACATCACGCGGCCGTCGTCGGCGCCGACGCCACCGGCGCCCGTCCACACCAGCTCACCGCTCGCGCACAACGCGTCGAGGTCGGACGATCGATACCCCTGCGCGCGGCTCGGCAGCACGTCCGTCTCCAGGGTCGAGGCGTGGATCGCGGCGCCTTGCAGTTGCTCGATCGTGTCGACGAGCGCGGTCGGTCCGGTTCGCGGACGCGCGACCGAGTGCCACCGCGGGAGGAACCGAGCCAGCGTTGCGGCGTCGACGGGTTCGACCTCGCGACGGAGCGAGGCAAGCGAACGGCGCCGCAGCGAACGCAACACGTCCACGTCCACCCACTCGCGTTCCAAACCGCCGGGGCGGAACTCGCCGAACGCCACCCTGCCTTCCGACTCGAGTTGCCCGAGCGCTCGGCGAACGCGTTCTTCCGTGGCACCGAGTCGCGCGGCCGCATCGCGCGCGTGGAACGGCCCGTGCGTGCGGGCGTACCGTGCGACGAGCGACTCGAGCGGCGCTGCCACGGGTTCGGTGAACACCGCGGGAACGCCGACGGGGAGCGCGGCGCCCAGAGCGTCGCGGTAGCGCGCGGCGTCCTCGACCGCGACGAACCGTTCCTCTCCCGCGACGTGCAGTCGGACGGCCCGACCCTCGCGTTCGAGCCCATCGATCCACCCGCTGGGGTTGTCGTTCGACCGTAACGAGATCTCGTCGATCGAGAGGTCACCGAGCCGCCGCAACAGGTCATGGACGTCGTCGCCGTTTCGCGCGCGACGTCCCTCCGCGAGGTGCTGAAGCTCGAGCTCGAGGTCGGCGAGCGCATCGGGGTCGATCAGCTCGCGAAGATCCTCGGCGCCGAGCAGCTCGCGCAGCAGATCGCGGTCGAGCGCAAGCGCGGCGGCCCTGCGTTCGGCAAGCGGCGCGTCACCTTCGTACATGTAGACGGCGATCCATGCGAACACGAGCGACTGCGCGAACGGCGATGCTCGTTCGAGATCGACGGGCACAACGCTGATCCTTCGGGCGCGCACGTCGCCCAGCACCTCCTTCAGCGCCGGCAGGTCGAACACGTCGCGGAGGCACTCGCGGGTCGCCTCGAGCAAGATGGGGAAGGTCGGGTAGCGCGAGGCGACCTCGAGCAGCTCCTTCCCGCGCTGCCGCTGCTGCCACAGCGGCGTCCGCTGACCAGGCCGGCGTCGCGGGAGCAGGAGCGCGCGCGATGCGGCTTCGCGGAACACACTCGTGAACAGCGCCGTCGCGGGGAGTCGCCGCAGCACGAGCTCCTCCACATCCTCCGGATCGACGATGAGATCCTCGACCGGGATGCGCTCCTCCGACTCCGGGAGTCGGATCACGATGCCGTCGTCGCTCCACAGCACCTGGATTTCGAGTCCGTACGCTTCCTCCAGGCGCGCCTCGATGGCCATCGCCCACGGCGCGTGCACCTTCGCGCCGAACGGCGAGAGCAGGCACACGCGGTAATCGCCGAGCTCGTCGCGGAACCGCTCGACGAGGATCGTTCGGTCGTCGGGGATCGCGCCCGCCGCCTCGCGCTGTTCGTCGAGGTACGCCACCAGGTTCTCCGCGGCGAGCTCGTCGAGCGCGAACTCCGTCCGGAGCCGCTCGACGGCGCGTCGATGCGGTGCAGCGGCGAGCTCCCGCGTCGTCGCGCCGAGCGCGCGTCCGAGCTCGAGCGGACGCCCCGGCTTGTCGCCCTTCCAGAACGGCATCTTTCCCGGCTCTCCAGGTGCCGGCGAGACCACGACGCGTTCGAACGTGATGTCCTCGATCCGCCACGCGGTGGCGCCGAGCAGGAACACCTCGCCGCGTCGGCTCTCGTACACCATCTCCTCGTCGAGCTCGCCGACCCGACGTCCGTCGACGGTGAACACGCCGAACAGCCCGCGGTCGGGGATCGTGCCACCGCTGGCGATGGCGATCCGTCCCGCGCCCTCTCTCGCGCGTAGCACGTCTGATCGCCGGTCCCACACGATGCGGGGGCGGAGCTCGGCGAACTCATCGGAGGGATAGCGCCCCGATAGCAGATCGAGCACGTTACGGAGCAGCTCATCGGAGAGGTCGGCGAAGTTCGCGGCGTGCCGCACCACTCGCGCGAGATCGTCGACCGTCCATTCGTCCATTGCGCACATCGCGACGATCTGCTGTGCGAGGACGTCGAGCGGGTTCCTGGGGTAGTGCGTCTCCTCGATCTGGCCGTTCAGCATCCGCCGAACGACGACCGTCGCCTCCAGGAGGTCGCCGCGGTACTTCGGGAACACCTTGCCCCGCGAGGGCTCGCCGACGTGATGACCCGCGCGCCCGATCCGTTGCAGTCCGCGTGCGACCGAGCCCGGCGACTCCACCTGCACGACGAGGTCGACCGCCCCCATGTCGATCCCGAGCTCGAGCGAGCTCGTCGCGACGATGCCCTTCAGCACGCCGCGCTTCAGCCGGTCCTCGATGTCCAGCCGTTGTTCTCGGGCGATCGAACCGTGATGGGCGGCGACCAGCTCCTCGCCGGCGAGCTCGTTCAGTCGCGACGCGAGCCGCTCGGCCAGGCGACGTGCGTTCGTGAACACGATCGTCGAGCGATGGCCCTGCACCAGCTCAAGCAGCCGAGGGTGGATCGACGGCCAGATGCTGATCCGCTCCGGTGGCTGGGTCGGGTCTGGGGGCGGCTCATCGGGGACGGTTCCGATCGAGGCCATGTCCTCGATCGGAACGACGACCTCCACCTCCATCGGCTTTCGGATGCCGGCGTCGACGACGGTGACTGGCCGCGGTCCGTTCTCCGCCTGTCCGCCGAGGAATCGCGCGATCTCGTCGAGCGGGCGCTGGGTTGCCGAAAGGCCGATCCGTTGTGGTGGCGCGTGTGTGATCTTCTCGAGTCGCTCCAGCGAGAGCGCCAGGTGCGCTCCACGCTTGGTCCCCGCGATCGAGTGGATCTCGTCGACGATGACCCATCGGACGCTCCGCAGCACCTCGCGAGCGCGAGATGTGAGCATCAGATACAGCGACTCCGGCGTGGTGATGAGCACGTCAGGCGGCCTCGTCGAGATGCGCCGGCGATCGTTCGCCGGGGTGTCGCCGGTGCGGATCGCGACGTGCGGCGTGTGGATCCGGACGCCGAGCCGTTCCGCAGCGAGACCGATCCCGGTGAGCGGTGCCCGGAGGTTCTTCTCGACATCGACCGCGAGCGCTCGGAGCGGCGAGACGTACAGCACGCGGCAGCGGTCCGCGGGCGACGGCGGTGGCTCGGTGGTCAGCCGGTCGAGCGCCCACAGGAACGCAGCGAGCGTCTTGCCTGATCCTGTGGGAGCCAGGATCAGCGTGTGCGCGTCTTCCGAGATCGCCGGCCAGCCGAGCTCCTGCGCCGGCGTCGGTGCGGCGAACGTCGCGGAGAACCACGACGCGACGGGAGGGGAGAACCGCTCGAGCGCCACGGCGGACACCGTACCGCGCACAGCGGACACGAGATGTCGGCATCTCGGTGGGTCAGGATCGGTGAAACCCGCCGGTAGGATGCCGCCGTGCCGCGCGCCCCGTACCTGCTCGCGTTCACCGTCACGGCGTTCGTGACGTTCGCTCCGGCGGCCACTGCACAGGAGACAGAGGAGCGGAGCGACTCCGGCGATCTCATCGTCCTGTCGGGCGAGGTGACGATCCGACGGGGAGACCAGGTCGGGGAGGTCATCGTGGCGCACGGCGCGGTCACCGTCTCCGGTGTGGTTCGAGGCGACGTCATCGTGATCGACGGCTCGATCGACGTCGGAGGCCAGGTGAGCGGCAACGTCGTTGCCGTAGACGGCTCGGTCACGCTCGGACCTGACGCGCAGGTCCTCGGCGACGTGATGGCGCGCGATCGCGTTCGCGCGGATCCCGAGGCACGCGTCGGCGGCACAGTTCGCGAGGGCGCGGCGTTCACGTTCCGAACGCCGATCGAGCTGTTCGGCCCGCTCGGGACGTGGCTCGCGGTCGCCTTCTCGACGCTCGTCCTCGGCGCTTTGTTGTTGCTCGTCGCGCCGGGAGGGGCGGAGACGGTCGCGCGGGTGGCGCGCGGCTCCCCCTGGGCCTCGGGCGGGATCGGCATCGCCGCGTTCATCCTGATTCCGGCGGTCGGTCTGCTCGCGCTCGTATCGCTCGTCGCGCTGCCGTTCGGCCTCGGGCTGCTCCTCGCGCTCGCGTTCCTGTGGTCAATCGGCGTCGCATGGACCGCGTTCGTGATCGGACGGGCGATCTGGAGTGTCCCGCGCTCGGGATGGCTCGCGTTGCTCATCGGGTGGGCGATCCTCGCGGCGGTGCTGGCGATCCCGATCGTCGGCGGTATCGCGTGGTTCGCAGCCGCGGTGTTCGGCCTCGGCACGATGACGTTGGCGGTGTGGCGCGCTCGCCGGACCGGTGGACGTCACCGGCCGGGTGGCAGGATCCCGCCGGAACGCGTCATCGAGGTTCCTGAGCGGCGCGAGCCGCAGCCCATGATCACGGAGCGAGCGATGGAGCAGGAAGGCACCGGCATATGAGCGACGAGCTCGTCGGCCGGCTCCGCGAGATCCCGTTGTTCTCGGAGATCGACGACGAGCATCTTCGTCGCGTCGCCGAGGTGGCGACGCCGTTCGAGGTCGGGTCCGGATTCGTGCTGATCGAACACGGACAGCCGGGGTCCGGCATGTTCGTCCTGATCGATGGGACGATCGA
>CALGFI010000238.1 GCA_937881155.1 uncultured bacterium
GCACCCCGCGCCGGGGCGACGGCCGCCACACCGTTGACCTCTCCGAGATCCGGGGCCAGGCGCAGGCGAGGCGCGCGCTGGAGGTCGCCGCGGCCGGCGGACACAACGTGCTGTTCGTCGGCGCGCCGGGTGCAGGCAAGACGATGCTTGCGCGCCGGTTGGCAACGATCTTGCCGGCGATGTCGGGCCCGGAGGCGCTGGAGGTAACGCAGCTGCACTCGGTCGCCGGGCTCCTCGAAGGGGACGGGCTCGTCCGCGACCGGCCGTTCCGCTCACCGCATCACTCGGCGTCGCCCGCGGCGCTTCTCGGCGGGGGCGCGTCGTACCTGCGACCGGGCGAGGTGTCGCTCGCGCATAACGGCGTGCTGTTCCTCGACGAGCTCAATGAGTTCCGTCGTGACGCGCTCGAGGGACTTCGGCAACCGCTCGAGGACGGACGTGTCGTCGTGACGCGGGTGATCGGTTCGGTCGAGTTCCCCGCTCGGTTCACGCTCGTCGCGGCGGCGAACCCCTGCCCGTGCGGTTACGACGGCGATGTCTCGCGCCGGTGCACGTGCCGCATCGACCGCGTCGAGGTCTATCGGTCCAAGCTGTCGGGACCGCTGCTCGATCGGGTCGACATCCGACTGACGATTCCCAGGCTCACCAAACAGGAGCTGCTCGGGCAGTCGGCCGGCGAGCCCTCGGTGGCCGTCCGCGGACGCGTCGAGGAGGCGCGCGATCGCCAGCGCGCGCGCTATGCGACGCTCGGTTTCCACTGCAACGCGCAGCTGCCGGGTCCTCTCGCGCGGCGACACATGAGAGTGGCGCCGGCGGCCGAAGAGTTCCTGGCCAACGCGGTCGAGACGCATTCGCTGAGCGGACGCGGCTTCGATCGCGCGCTGAAGGTCGCGCGGACGATCGCGGATCTCGCCGGGGCAGAACGCGTGAACGCCGACCACGTCGTCGAGGCGCTCGCGTACCGAACGGCGATCTCCGCCGAAGGCCTGGTCCGTGCGGGCTGAGGCCTGTCCGGCGGGCGCGTGGCCGGCCGAATTCGCCTCGACGGCGGAGGACCGCCGCGCCGTCCTCGTTCTCTCGTCGCTCCGCGGCATCACCCCGCGCAAGCTGATCGACGTCGCGTTGGAGCGTCGGACGGCTTCGGCGACGCTCGCATGGATCCGCGAGGGGAGAGCCGGGAGCGACAACGACGTCGCGTTCGCGAACGAGCTCGACGGGCACGAGATCGGGCGCGCCCTCGCGGCTTGTGGAGCGCGGGTCGTGCACTGGGGCTCGCCCGAGTACCCGAGTCAACTCACCACGATCCACGACCCGCCGGCGGCGATCTTCGTGATCGGCCGCTCTCCGCCCGACGTGGTCCACGCGGTGGCCGTCGTCGGGGCTCGGTCGTGCTCGGAGCTCGGCCGCGACATCGCGCGCGACGTAGGTCGTGCGCTGTCGCTCGCCGGCGTCGACGTCGTGAGCGGTGCCGCTCGTGGCATCGACTTCGCCGCGCACGAAGGAGCGCTCGCGGCCGGCGGCCGAACGGTCGCCGTGATGGGCTCCGGCATCGGTTCGGTCTACCCGGCGGGCAGCAGGCGTCTCGTCGAGAGGATCGCGGCGACCGGCACGATCATCAGCGAGTACCCGCCGCGACGGCCGCCCAGCCAGTACAGCTTCCCGGCGCGCAACCGCATCGTGGCCGGGCTCGCACGCGCCACGGTCGTCGTCGAGGGCGCGCGGGGGAGCGGCTCGCTCATCTCGGCCGAGCACGCGATGGAGTTCGGCCGCGACGTGTTCGCCGTGCCGGGCGCCGTGACGAACGCGCTCGCCGAGGTTCCGCTCCAACTGATCCGCGACGGCGCGACGATGATCCGCAGCGCCGAGGACCTCCTGAACGACCTTGGGCTCCAGCTCGTCGCCGGCGAGGTCGCAGATCGTGTCGAGCTCTCCGACGCCGAGCGCGACGTGCTCGCTCATCTCGGGACCCCGATGCTGCCCGACCGTCTCGCGCCACTCGTCGGCTCGACCGTCCCGGAGGTGGTGGCCGTGCTGATGCGCTTGGAGCTGCGAGGGTTCGTCAGGAACGTCGGCGGCCGCTACGAGACGACCCTCACGGGAGCCGCGCCGCAGCGTTCCGCAGCTGGCGTCGACGAGCATTGAGGCGCCGGCTACGCGGAACGCGCGAGCAACCTGAGCGCTCTCGGCACGCCGCCCCGCGCGACGAGCCGAACCGGAACCCCGGCGCGATCCAGCACACTTGCCGCCATGGCCGAGCGGTACCCGCTCGCGCACACGACGGTGTTGACCGCATCGCGGTCGAACGCATCGAGTCGATCGGGAACGTCGCCCACGAACACGTGCCGCGACCCCTCGAGGTGCCCCGCTTCCCACTCGGAGCGTTGACGCACGTCGATCACATCGCCCTCCTCCCCGCGCCCGATGTCCTGGACGAGATCCTGTGCGGACATCGTCGGATACGAGCGGACGTCGCGTCCTGACGCCCCCCACGCGTCGATGCCGCCCTCGAGATACCCGGTCACGCGGTCGTAACCGATCCGGAACAGCTGCGTCGCCGCGTCGACGAGTGCGCGGCGGTCCGGCACGAGCAGCACCACCTCGTCGCCGAACGGCACGAGCCAGCCCACGTAGCTCGCGAACGACTCCGCGATCGGAACGTTCAATGATCCGGGCGCGTGCACGGCGGCGTACGCGGCACCCTCGCGCGCATCCACCAGCGAGGCCCCGCGCCGCATGGCGTCGTCGATCTCATCGGCGGAACGCGGTGGCGGGATCGGAACGTCGCCGAACACCGGCGCGCCGTTTCTGTTGATCGGCGCGAGGTACGCGTAGTAGTCCGGGTAGGCCGCGAGGCCGTCGAGCTGTTGGGCCACGAACAGCGCTTCGTCGACCGCAGTGAGTGCCGGGTTGCCGACGCGCTCCGCTCCGATCGACGACGTCCGCTGCTTCCCCGGCGGCGTCGACGCGCAGAAGCTCCCGGCGCCGTGAGTCGGCAGCAGCACCACGTCGTCGGGAAGGTCGGCGAGGCGCCGCATCGTTCGAAACTGCTGCTTGGTCAGCGACTCGGTGTTCTCGGCGCCGAGGAGGTCGGTTCGTCCCGCGCTGCCCACGATGAGGCTTCCGCCGGAGAACAGCGCGCTCGGCGCTGAGGATCCTGCTTCTCGGAGGAGGTACGACGTGTGCTCCGGAGTGTGACCGGGTGTTGTGAGCGCGACGAGCGTGAGGTCGCCGACGGTGAGCGTTTCGCCGTCATTCATCGGCTCGAACGCGAACCGATATCCGGCTCGGGCCGGACCGACGACGTCTGCGCCGACCGCGGCTCTGAGCTCCTGCGCACCGGAGACGTAGTCGTTGTGGACGTGCGTCTCGACGACGAACCGGATGCGAACGCCTCGTGCTTCGGCCACATCGAGCAGCCGCACCACGTCACGCTGCGGATCGATCACCGCGGCCTCGGCGCCGGACGACACGAGGTAGCTGTTGTCGCCGAGACCAGGCGTCGTGAGGACCTCGA
>CALGFI010000239.1 GCA_937881155.1 uncultured bacterium
TGGTCGCGTCGCGGAAGCGCGCCGAGTCCGTTCTCGGCTACCTCAAGGATCGGGGCGCATCCGATGCGTCGCTCGGTCGTGTGCACGCTCCCGCGGGGTTGGACCTCGGCACGATCGCGCACGAGGAGATCGCCGTGGCGATCCTCGCCGAGCTGGTGCGCGAGCGAGCTGCCGGCAACCTCGAAACGATGCCTGCACCCGAGATCGCTCGCCACGAGGAGATCGACCCGGTCTGCGGAATGACCGTCGACGTCGCGTCGGCTCGACATCGCTCCGTCCACGAGGGCACGACGTACTACTTCTGCTCGGCGGGATGCGAGGAACGGTTCGAGGCCGATCCGGCGCGGTTCGTCGTGGCACGCGCGGAGCCGTAGCCGCCGCTCGCGCCTACCATCGAGCCGTGAGCGAGCTCACCGACGTCCTGCAGGCGATCGAGTCCCTCTCGGCGCGCGGCGAGAAATTGGCGCTGGCCACGATCGTCGCGGTTCGCGGCTCGACGTACCGCCGGCCGGGCGCGCGGCTGCTGGTACCGGAGGAGGGAGATCTCGTCGGCAACATCTCGGGCGGGTGCCTGGAGAACGACGTCGCCGATGTGGCGAAGATCGTGATGCACGAGGGCATCGCCAGGATCGTCTCGTTCGACCTCACCGCCGACGACGACGCCGTGTGGGGATGGGGGCTCGGCTGTAACGGCGCGTTCGAGCTGTTCGTCGAGCCCGCCGACAAGGCAGCCGAGGTCGCCGGCGCGCTGCGCATGGCGCTCGAGGAGGAACGCCCGATCTGCATGGTCACGGTGTTGGAATCGAGCGCTCCGAACGTGGAGCAGGGCGACCGCATGCTCGTTCGTCCCGGCGGCGACGTCGAGCGTCCGTACCCTGACGAGACGCTCGCGGCGTCGGCGCGCGCGGCCGCGCTCGAACAGCTCGCGAACGAGCAGAGCGAGATCAGATCCCTCGCGTCGGGCGCCGGCGAGGCGCGGGCGTTCGTCGAGGTACTCGAGCCGCCGCTTCGCCTGGTCGTCTGCGGCGCCGGGCACGACGCGATTCCCCTCCTGCGGCAGGCGTCTGCGCTCGGATGGAGCCCGGTCGTCGCGGACGACCGCCCGGAGTTCCTCTCCCTCGAGCGGTTCCCCGAGGCAGCGGCTTTCGTCCTGGTGGAGCGGCCGGACAAGCTCGGCGAGGTCGCACCGATCGACGAACGGACGTACGTCGTGGTGATGACGCACAACTTCCTTCGCGACAAGGACTACGTGCGCTCGTTGCTCACGACGCCCGCCCGGTTCATCGCGATGCTCGGCCCCGCGGTGCGGACGGAGCGATTGCTGACGGAGCTCCGCGAGGAGGGCGTCGACATCTCCGACGCCGACCGCCGCCGGATCCGCGGGCCGGCGGGCCTGGACCTCGGCGCCGAGGGGCCGGAGGAGATCGCCGCAGCGATCTGCGCGGAGATCGTGGCGACGAAGCGCGGTCGCGCGGGCGGCTTCCTCAAGGACCGGCCGGGACCGATCCACGATCGTCGCGCGCAGGTGCGATAGACGCGCAAGCGGCGCGCGCGCTCAGTACCAGACGTCCTGAGGGCCCTTGTACTCCTGGAGCGTGTTGCCGCCGTCCACCACGAGCGACGCGCCGGTCACATAGCTCGCGGCTTCGGATGCGAGGAACGCGATCGCCTGCGCCACTTCTTCAGGAGTGCCGGCACGACCGATCGGGGTGTTGCGGGCGCCAACTTCCTCCTCGCGACTCTGCGACGACGTCTCGATCCATCCCGGCAGTACCGAGTTGCATGTCACGCCATTCCGTGAGGTCTCGATGGCGATCGACCGCATCAGCCCGTTCATCCCCGCCTTCGCGGTCGCGTATCCGGCACCCTCTGGGTTCACCACGATCGGACCGGTGACGCTGCCGACCATCACGACGCGGCCGTATCGGCGCTCGAGCATGCCGGGAAGCACCGCTCTCGTGACGTGGAACGCCGTCCACAGGTTGAGCGACAGGTCATGTTCGAACGCGCCGGCGTCGAGCTCCGCGACGGGGCGCGCGCTTTCCCTTTCGACCCCCGACTGCGCAAGGCCGGCGTTGTTGACGAGCACGTCGATCTGACCGAACCTCTCGAGGACCGCGTCGACCAGCGTCTCAGCCTGCGACTCGTCCGTGAGGTCCGCGGTGAACGCCGCGACGTCGATCCCTTCCGCCTCCAGCCGGGAGGCACGCCCGTAGATCCGGTCCGTCGTCGAGGTGAGCGCGACGCGCGCGCCTTCCGCTCCGAGCAACCGCGCCGTGGCGAACCCGATGCCGGTCGGGCTCCCCGCTCCCGTGACGAGCGCCACGCGACCGTCGAACCGCCC
>CALGFI010000240.1 GCA_937881155.1 uncultured bacterium
TGAAGGGCGACACGCGAACCAACGCCATGAAGCCCGCCACGGTCGAGACCGGCCATGTGGTCCAAGTCCCGTTGTTCGTCGGAGAGGGCGAGCGGATCAAGGTGGACACGCGCTCGGGGCAATACATCGAGCGGGTGAAGTGACGGCGGGGGCTGGGGGGTAGCACAGTGAGCGAAGCGAACGTTGTGCGGACCCCAGATAGCGGATGACGTCGCGGCGCGAGGCGCGCCGCCAAGCGATCGACGTCCTCTACCAGGCCGACGTCACGGAGAAGGATCCGCGTATCGTCCTCGTCGAGTGGCGCTCCGCAGGTCGGGAGATCGACCCGTTCGCCGAAGAGCTCGTCGACGGCGTTGCGGCCAATCGTTCCGAGATCGACTCGATCCTCCTGTCGCACGTGGAGAACTGGTCACTGGAACGGATGGCGACACTCGATCGCAACATCCTGCGCGTTGCCGTGTATGAGCTTGTCCACCGTCCCGAAACCCCGTCGAGCGTCGCGATCAGCGAGGCCGTCGAGATCGCCAAGCGCCTGTCCACGGAGGACTCGAGCCGCTTCGTGAACGGCATCCTGGGCAAGTTCGCCCGTGAGTCCGCCGTCGAAGACCCAGCCGACTCCGAGTAACGACCTACCGCACGCCTCGTTCGGCGGCGAGACGCAGGTGAGCGTGGGCCTAGTCCGACGTTTCGGCCTTGCGCTGAGCGCGTTCCTCCACGTCGTCCGCCGTGCCGGCCGCGTCCTCATCGGACGCCCCCTCGGACATGCCCTTCTTGAACTCCGAGGTGGATTTTCCGACCGACCGCGCGAGCTCCGGCAGCTTCTTCGCCCCGAACAGCAGGACGAGGACCACGAGGACGACGATCCACTCGGGACCCGGGCTGTACGCGAGCATCTTGTATCGGTCCTCCCGTTCGTGGCGCTGCGGCCGAGCAATCGGCCGCATGTGCCCTCAGTCTAGGCGCTCGAGCGCGATCCGTGGGCTCACATCGTTGCGGAGGGTATGGGTCGCGACTATCCTTTCCTTGGATCTTCCCCCTTTAAGTCCGGTCCCGCGAGGCCGGGAAGGGAGTGCCCGGATGGAGCACGGTGCCCTGTCGCACGCGCGACAGGGCGTTTTGCTTCTCCGGGGTGCGATCAACGTGCACGGTGAGGCATCGTGAACGCCCTGATGGACGAGGCCGACGTGCGCCGTGCCGTCACCCGCATCGCGCACGAGATCCTCGAGCGGAACAAGGGAGGGAGCGGCCTCGCGCTCGTGGGGATCGCCGCGCGCGGCGACGACCTGGCGAGGCGTCTTGCCGTGGAGATCGAGCGGATCGAAGGCACCTCCGTTCCGGTCGGCGTCCTCGACATCACGTTCTATCGAGACGACATCGGGATGCGGGCGGAAGCGCCAGAGGTGCACCAGACGGACGTTCCGTTCGACGTCACGGGCCGAACGGTCGTGCTCGTGGACGATGTGCTCTTCACGGGCCGGACGATCCGAGCGGCGCTCGATGCGCTCGTCGATTTCGGACGCCCACGCGCGATCCAGCTGGCGGTTCTCGTCGACCGTGGGCACCGCGAGCTCCCGATCCGCGCGGACTTCGTCGGCAAGAACGTCCCGACACGCAGGGACGATGACGTACGGGTCGCGCTTCGGGAGCTGGACGGCGACGACGGCGTCGTGATCGAGCCGGCGCCGGCGCTCCAAGTCGCGAAGACTGGAACGAGGGACGACCGAGCGTGAACAAGCATCTGTTGTCGATCGACGACGTGACGGCCGAGGACATCGTTCGGATCCTGGACACTGCGGAGTCGTTCCGCGAGGTCGGAACTCGCGTGATCAAGAAGGTTCCGGCGCTGCGCGGCCGGACCGTGGTGAATCTGTTCTACGAGAACTCGACGCGAACGCGCATCAGCTTCGAGCTCGCGGCGAAGCGTCTGTCCGCAGACGTGATCAACTTCTCCACGAGCGGATCGAGCGTGAGCAAGGGCGAGAGCCTCAAGGACACCGCGCTCACGCTGCAGGCGATGGGTGCCGACGCGATCGTGATCCGACACTCGTCGAGCGGGTCACCGCTGACACTGACCAAGTGGGTCCGCGGCAGCGTGCTGAACGCCGGTGACGGTACACACGAGCACCCCACACAGGCGCTGCTCGACATCTACACGATGCGCGAGCGGCTCGGTCGGCTCGAGGGGCTCCGCGTGGCGATCGTCGGCGACGTCCTGCACTCACGCGTCGCGCGGTCGCTCTCGTTCGCGCTCGTGAAGGTGGGCGCGGAGGTCACCCTCGTCGGTCCGCCGACGCTCATTCCGCCCGACGCGCCCGGTTGGGGAGCTCAGCTCTCCTACGACATCGAGTCGGTCCTTCCCAAGCTCGACGTCTGCTACATGCTCCGTGTCCAGCGCGAGCGGCAGCGCCAGCAGTACTTCCCGAGCGTGCGCGAGTACGCGCGGCTGTTCGGTCTCACGAGCGGGCGTGTGGCGATGCTGCCGCCCGAGGCGCTGATCATGCATCCCGGCCCCATGAACCGCGGCGTCGAGATCGAGAGCGACGTCGCCGACCTTCCGAACTCGGTCATCGAGGAGCAGGTGACGAACGGGATCGCCATCCGGATGGCGCTCCTGTACCTGCTGCTCGGTGGGGCCCGCGACGCCCGCCCCGGCGGCGTGAGCGGCCGGACCGGGGACGACGAGGAGGCGGGAAGGTGACGCGGATCGTCGTGAAGGGCGCGCGCGTCGTCGATCCAGCGGGTGGACGCGACGAGGTGGCCGATCTGCTCATCGAGGACGGACGGATCGCGGCGCCGAACGGCTCCACCTCGGGTGCGACCGTCGTCGATGCCGATGGTCTCATCCTCGCGCCCGGACTCGTCGACCTGCACTCGCATCTTCGGGAGCCGGGGCGTGAGGACAAGGAGACGATCGAGACCGGCTGTCGCGCGGCCGCGCTGGGGGGATACACCGCGGTCTCGGCGATGGCGAACACCGACCCCGTCGCCGACAACGCCGCGGTGGTCCACGAGGTTCGCGACCTCGCCGAGCGGGCCGGCATGTGCGACGTGTTCCCGGTCGGCGCGATCACACGGGGCCTCGCCGGCGAGGAGATGGCAGAGCTGGGCGAGATGATCCAAGCCGGGGTTCGGATGTTCAGCGACGACGGACGATGCGTCCCGAGCGCGCGCGTCCTCCGGAACGCGCTCACATATGCGCGCGCGTTCGATGGCGCCGTTATCGCCGAGCACTGCGAGGACGCGTCCCTCGCCGAGGGCGGACAGATGCACGAGGGATACCACTCATACTCCCTCGGCCTCGCCGGGCAGCCCCGCGAGGCGGAAGAGATCGTCGTCGCGCGAGACGTCGCCCTGGCTGGGCTGACGGGCGGGCGCCTGCATCTCTGTCACCTCTCCTCGGCCGGATCGGTGAGCCTCGTCCGACGTGCGAAGGCTGAGGGACTCCGCGTCACCGCGGAGGTGACGCCCCACCACCTCGTGTTCACCGACGAGGACCTTCGCACGTACGACTCGAACTTCAAGGTGAACCCGCCGCTTCGAACGGCGGAGGACCGCGATGCGCTTATCGAGGGCCTGGCCGACGGAACCGTCGACGCCGTCGCGACGGATCACGCGCCGCACGCGGTCGAGGAGAAGGAGACGGAGTTCGACCAAGCCTCGTTCGGGACGACCGGACTCGAGACGGCGCTCGCTGCGGTGCTCACGTTCGTCGTCGGGAGAGGAGCGATGACGCTGACCGATGCCCTCGAGGCCATGTCGACCCGGCCGGCGCGGATCCTGGGGACGGACGATCACGGCCGGCCGCTCGAGCCGGGAGCGCCGGCAAACGTGGTCGCGTTCGATCCGGCCGCCGAATGGGTCGTCGAGCCGCCGTTCGCGTCGAAGAGCCGGAACAGCGCGTTCCTCGGTAGAAGGCTCAGCGGGCGAGTGGTGCACACGATCTATCGTGGCGAGCTGGTCGTGGCCGACGGGAAGGCGCAGCGGTGAAGACGCGAGCGGCTCACGGGAAGCGACACGCGGCGGCGGGAACGGCGTGACAGAGGCGCTTCTGGCGCTCGAGGACGGGACGGTGTTCCGGGGCCGGTCGTTCGGCGCG
>CALGFI010000241.1 GCA_937881155.1 uncultured bacterium
GGCATCGACCGGATCGGCGCGTTCGTCCTGACCGAGGACGATCCGCCGGTCGCGCTCGGCCCTGCGCTCCGCGGAGAATTCACGTTTTCGCTCTCGGGCGACCGCCTGCTCGCCGCGCGGTGCGTTCCGCGACCGAACTCCTTCGTCCTCGACCTCACCGCGCCGTCGGCTGGTTGGCGCGCGACGCCTGGCTCGTGCGGCGCGATGCTGTCACCTGAAGGCGACGCGTTCGTGTGGTCGCCGGACGGACGCGTCCTGCTCGAGGCGGCGGTCAAACGAGGAGGCGACGCCGAGAAGGTCCTCGACGTAGCCGAGCTGTCGAACATGCCGCCGGGCATGGACGAGGGCGTCTCGATCATCGGAACGCTCGACTGGGGACGGCGGGGCATCGCCATCCCGCTCGGTACGAACGAACGTCAGGCGGCCGCGGTCATGACGCCCGACGGCGGCGTGAACGTCACGGCGCTGGGGAACCGCGGCGCCGGCCTCGGCGCGGCGCTCGCGTGGCAGCCCGGGGGCAAGGTCCTGGCATCGGCGGCCTGGAGCAACCTTGAGGCCGCCGTTCGCTTGTCGTCGGGCGACGAGACGCGCGTGGTCGCCATCCATCCAGACCCGATCGCCGCACTCGTCTGGTCGCCCGACGGTGAGGTCCTGCTCGCGGCGTCGAACACCAGGTGGACGTTCGTCGCGTCGGATGGAACGTGGCTCCGATCGGTTCCGGTTCCCCGCGGCGAATCGCTCCCGCTCGCGTGGCGGTCCCCGTGATCGGCCAATGATGAGCCAATGATGGGAAGGACGCCGTTCCTCCGGCTGCTGCGCTATCCGGCCCTGCTCGCCGCGGTCCTCGTCGCCGCGCTCATCCTCGGCGCGATCTCCGCCGCCGGCGCGCCGTTCGTCAGCGCGACGTCGAGCGGAACGCTCGGCAGGTTGATCGACGACGACGCGGCATTCCGCATCCCGACGTTCACGGTGGCGGCCGACACCTCGATCTCGGCCGGGATCGTCGAGTACCGCACGTCGCTTCTCGAGCGCGAGCTCGGTCCGCTCCTCGGCGAGCCGATCGTCACCGCGCGAGGTGACACCGTCTCGATCGTCGGCGAACGGAACGAACGGATCGTGCGCATCGTGACTCGGACTGGGGCGCTCGATCACGTCGGGATCGTCCGTGGCGCCGACTCCGACGGGATCTGGGTGGCCGACGTCACGGCGCGCGAGATCGGGCTGGAGCTCGGTGATCGGGTCGTCCTGGAAGGATCGTTCGGTCGGGTCGTATCCGTCGCGGTCGCCGGCATCTATCGGGACCTGCTCACGGAGCCGCGCACGCCGTACTGGGCGCCGCTGTCCCAGTTCATCTATCCGGCGGCCGGCGCGGATACGCGGCCGCCGGCGTTCATCCTCATGGATCTGCAGACGTACCTTTCGATCGACGACCGGCTCCTCGACGACCAGGACGCGCTCACGTGGGAGTTCCGGCTGCCGGCGGGTCCGACGTCGATCACCGACGCGGAGCGATTGCTGGCCGGTCTGGCGCGGGTCCGGGCGATGATGGCAAACGCCGGCACCGAGCTGGGCGCGGCGTTCCGGCGCGCGAGCCTGAACGAGCCTCTCGCCGGGTGGCTCTCCTCGACACGAGAGGTCTCGGAGGACGTGTCGACGCCGGTGAACGCGCTCGTTCTCGCCGCTCAGGGACTCGCCCTCGCCGTCGTCGCCGGTTCGGGGCTGTTCATGATGCGGCGCCGGCGCGTCGAGCTCGACCTGCTGCACGCGCGGGGTGTCGGACCACTCCGGCTCGCGGCGCGAACCGCCGGTGAGGTGGTGCTGCCGGTCGCGGTCGGCGCGCTCGCCGGGTTGGGGCTCGCGTTCGTGGCGATCGATCGGTTCGGGCCAGACGGCGTCGTGAGCGAGGGCGCGGTGAGGGACGCGTGGCTCCGCGTCGGCTGGACCGCCGCGGCCGCCGTCGTCCTGCTCGCCGTGGTGGCCGCGCGGATCGGCGCCGAACGGAGCGCTGCCGGTGGTCTTTCCGCTCGCCGCGTCGCCTCGCGCGTGCCGTGGGACCTGATGCTGCTCGTGCTGGCCGGGGTCGCGTTCGTCGGCGTTCGCGACGTTGCGGACGCCGGCCAGGCGGGAGCGCTCGATCCGTTGTTCCTCTTGTTCCCCGTTTTGCTGCTGGCCGGCGCGGCGGGGTTGGCGGCCCGCGGTGTGCGGCTCGCCCTGCCCCGGTTGCGTAGCGTCGCGTTCGGCGGCAGCCCGGCGCCGTTCCTCGCGTTCCGGCGTCTGGCGTCGGCGCCGCGCACCGCGGCGTCGCTGATCGCCGCGTCCGCCGTGGCGATCGGCATCCTCGTGTACGCGGGAACGCTGACGTCGTCGCTCTCGGAGAGCGCGCAGCAGAGCGCGGCGCTAACCGTGGGGAGCGACGTGTCGGTGGACTATTCGGGGACGCTCGACGATCCGGGGCCGCTCACTCCGATCGTGCGGATCGATCGAGCGTCGTTCGGGTCGGGACCGGATGTCGATCTCGACGTGCTGTTGGTCGATCCGGCGACGTTCGCGGACGGCGCGTTCTGGCGCGGCGGCTTCGCGGACGTCCCGCTCGAGACGTTGATGCAGCGGATTTCCGAGCAGGGTGAGGAGAGCGTCGGCGCGATCGTCGCCGGGAACGTCCGCGTGCCCTCCGAGCCGATCCTGTCGGTACCCGGGATCAGCATGCCGATCGACGTCGTGGAGACGGCGGATACGTTCCCGGGCATCGTCGGCGACCGGCCCGTCGTCGTGATGTCGCGCAGCGCATTCGAGACGACGGTCGAGGACCGCGGTGTGTCGGTCGCGCAGCTCGCCGACGCGTTCGAGGCGTGGGGACTCGGCATCGACGAGGGCGAGGCCCGCAGCGCGGTTTCCGACAGTGGCGCGACCGTGTTGTCGTCCGCGACGGCCGCCACCCTCCGGGACACCCCACGCTACTTCGCGGTGTCGTGGGCGCTCCGATTCCTCGGTGCGATCGGTGTCGTCGCGTCGTCGGTAGTGCTCGTCGGCGGATTCCTCTACTTACAAACCAGACAGCGACAGGCGGATACGTCGTACGCGCTCGCGCGACGGATGGGTCTGTCGAGATCGTCGCACCGGCGGTCGGTGGCGTTGGAGGTCGCGGGGCTCCTTGCGATCGCGTTCGTGATCGGCGCGACGATTGCCGCGGTCGCGTCCGCGGTAGTGAACGTCGACGTTCAACGCCGCGCGGTGGAGGCCGCCGTTCCGTTGTTCCGGCTGCCGGTCGCGCTGCTCGCGGTCACGGCGTTCGCACTGCTGCTCGTCTCGTGGGGCGGCGCGGCACTCGTGCAGGTGCGCGCCGATAGCGCCGACGTGGCCGAGGTGATGCGCGTTGCCGAATGAGATCGCGGCGTCGTGCACGGGACTCGTCAAGATCTACCGGACCGCGACCGCCGACGTGCACGCACTCAAAGGTGTCGACGCGGCGTTCCCCGCAGGGACGGTCACGGCGGTCGTCGGGCCTTCGGGGAGCGGGAAGTCGTCGCTGCTCCGCATCCTGGCCGCCGTGGATCGACCGACCGCCGGGTCGCTTCGGATCGGAGAGGTCACCGTATCGGCGCTCGGACGGTCGCCGCTTCGGCGGATCAGGCGGCGGCTCGTCGGCTACGTGTTCCAGCGACCGGCGCACAACCTGATTCCGTATCTAAGCGTTCGCGAGCACGTCGCGCTCGCCGCGCGACTGCGCGGCGAGCGCGACGCTTCGAAGGTCGACGAGCTTCTCGACGTCCTCGCGATCGCACATCGGCGCGATCACCGTCCGCATCAGCTCTCCGGAGGCGAACAGCAGCGCGTGGGGTTCGCGCAGGCAGTGATCGGAGCGCCGGCGCTCGTCGTGGCGGATGAACCCACCGCGGAGCTCGATTCGAAGACGGGGGAGCGACTGCTCGAAACGGTCTCCGCCCTCACCGAACGCGGGACGAGCTTCGTCATCTCGACGCACGACCCTCGCGTCGTCGAGGCGGCGGGACGAACGTTGCACCTCCGTCACGGCGCGCTCGAGGCGGAGACCGAGGAACGCACGTTGTCGGTGATCGACGAGGCCGGGCGGATCCAGCTCCCCCCACGAGCGTTGACGCTGTTCCGCGATCGCCGGGCGGTCATCGAGGTCGAGGACGATCACGTGCGGATCGAACCGCCGTGAGCGACACCCCCGTCAGCGCCGCGGACGCGGTAGCGACGTCGTCCCGCGCGACGCGGATCCTCGAGGCGTCCAAGCTGTCGAAGACCTACCGCCGCGGACCGGAGAACGTCCGCGCGGTCGCCGACGTCTCGCTGAGCGTCGACGCCGGCGAGATCGTCGCCCTCGTCGGGCCGTCGGGCTCCGGGAAGACGACGTTGCTGTCGGTGCTCGCCGGATGGGAGCACGCCGACGCGGGCGAGATCAGTTGGACCGGACACCCGATGGCCGACCCCGGGACGCTCGGGTGGGCTGACATGGCGATCGTTCCGCAGACCCTCGGCCTGGTCGAGGAGCTGTCCGTGCGCGAGAACGTCGAGCTGCCGCTCCGACTCGGAGAGTCAATCGACGGGGGGGAGGCTCGCGTCGAGGCGTTGCTGGACGAGCTCGGCCTCACCAGACTCGCGGAGCGCCTGCCGGCGGAGATCTCGCTCGGCGAGCAGCAGCGCACGGCGCTCGCGCGCGCGCTCGTCCTCTCGCCGAGCGTGTTGATGGCCGACGAGCCGACCGGACACCAGGACGTCGAGTGGACGAGGGGCGTGCTTCGCGTCATTGAGGATGCCGCCGCCGACGGAATCGCCTGCCTGATCGCGACCCACCACCTGGCTCTGGTCCGGTACGCGCACCGCGTCCTGCGGATCGAGGACGGACGGCTCACCGCGGTAGCTCCGGAAGACGTTGTCGCGGCTGGCGACGAGCTCTGAGCGAGCCACGCGAGGCCGTCGCCACGGTCCTGGGGGAGTCGATGGGGAGCCCGGCTCGCTGAACGGCTTAGCGGCCGGGCGGGGGAGTTTTCGGGGAGACCGAGCCCAGAGCGTCAACCGAGGGGACGCGCTGTGTTCGCAGGCGGTGCACGGGAGGCCACGTGCATGACCCGCGTTGCGCGTTGCACTCCCTCATGGACAACTTCGAAGGCGTCGGCGGTTTTTGTCGCCAGCCAGGCGGCGCGGGTCGACGACCCGGCCCTCATCGCGATCGCGAGCTTGGGAAGCAGGATCCGCAGCCGTGCGTCCTTGTTCGAGTTCGGCATCGACGAACCGATTGAGAGGACGTACGAACACGACGACCCGGTGCGCCGCCGCTGGCGCACGAGCTGGCTAGCCCCCAGGCGGAGCAATCCTCCGAGCACCCCCTGGGCCAGGCGATCGTCCGCGGGGCGGAGGAGCGCGGCATCTCCCTCGTGGAGCCGAGGGAGTTCGACTCGGTGACCGGACGGGGGATCGAGGCCACGGCCGACGGCCGCGCCGTGCTCGTCGGGACGAGGCAGCTCCTGGCCGAGCGTGGCGTCGACGCCTCTCGCCCCGAGGCCGATGGCGTGCGCCTAGCCAAGCTGGGCAACACCGCGATCTACGCCGCCGTCGACGGGAAGCCGGCGGGGGTGGTCGCAGTGGCGGACACGGTAAAGGAGCACTCGCCTCGGGCCGTGCGGGCGCTGCGCGACCTCGGCCTCGAGGTTGCGATGATCACGGGCGACAACCGGCGCACGGCCGAGGCCGTCGCCCGGCAGGTCGGCATCGGGCGGGTGCTGGCGGAGGTTCTGCCCGAGGACAAGGCGGCTGAGATCCGAAGGCTCCAGGACGAAGGCAAGCTCGTGGCGATGGTCGGCGACGGGATCAACGACGCTCCGGCGCTCGCCCAGGCCGACGTGGGGATCGCTATCGGGACGGGCACCGACGTCGCGATCGAGGCTGCCGACGTGACGTTGATCTCCGGCGCTTTGGATGGCGTCGTCACGTCCGTGGGTCTGAGCAGGGCGACGATGCGGAATATCCGGCAGAACCTGTTCTTCGCGTTCGTCTACAACGTCCTGGGGATCCCGGTGGCCGCCGGCGCGCTCTACGCGGCGACCGGCTTGCTGCTGAACCCGATGATCGCGGCGGCGGCGATGGCGCTGTCCTCGCTGTCGGTTGTGACGAACGCCAACCGCCTCCGCACGTACTGCGCCCCGTCGCTGCCCGCGCGGGGTGCTCCCCTCGACGGCGTCGACGTCGAGGTCCACGAGCACGAAGGACGAAAGGAGGAATCCATGGCGACGGTCAAGGACCCGGTATGCGGCATGGAGATCGACCCGGCGACAGCCGCGGCGAGCGAGGAATACGAGGGGCGGACCTACTACTTCTGCTCGGAGTCATGCCATCAGCGGTTCGTGGCCGCACCGGAGCAGTTCGCGGCGTGAGGGATCATGCCTCGCAGGGTGCTTCAGCGAGAGTCTCCTCGATTCTCCTCGCGGGCTCCGTACAACCGCTGCACGCAGGGCTCGGGGGCAGACGCCGACGCCGAATGAGAGGCTACGCGAGACGACCACGAGCTCGGTGGGAGCGAACACCGTCAGGCCCACATCCACGCGCCGGGTCCGCTAACTCTGCGGCAGACTCGAATGCGAACGGCGGATTCGGAGCTGGAACGCGGTCGCGTGCGGGACGGAGGGGCCGGAAGGCCGGTTGCGCGAGATCGACGACCCATCATAGCGTTGGGCATACGAACAGATGCCCCAAATCGGTACATCCCTCGCGCCCTACGTATGGGCACGACCGAACACGAGGGGCAAGCCAGGATCGGAGCCATTCCCGTCGAGCCGCTGTGCGGCCATCGGGGCAGGACGGCTCCCGCCAAGGCGCGGGGTATGGGAGGTGATGTCAACCGCATCCGCATGTGTCCGCCGGCAGGCGTCTTTCCCGGCTGCTTGGGTTATCGGATCACCTAAGGAGGTTTGATGGCGATACGACCATCCATACGGCGGAAGTCGAGTCGGCTGGCTCTGCTATCAGCGCTGGTTCTCTCGGTGGGATTGTTGCCGACCAGGGCACTCGGCGCAGCGGCGCCACCGCCCGGCGGCCATTCCCAGGACGACTTTGCGGCCGACGACTTCTACGACCACCACCATCACGAGCAGCATGGGCCGAGCACCGGCCACCT
>CALGFI010000242.1 GCA_937881155.1 uncultured bacterium
GCCTGCGGTCGCCAGCCACGTCGCCCGCTGCGCGGGCGTCTCGTCCGGGCGAGATCGGATCCGCCGGAGCTCGACGTATGCCCCGACACCCGACAGCACCGTCAGCGTGAGGAGCACCACGTTGACGATGGCGTTGAACACATTCACCTCGATGCCGAGGACCGCGCCGGCGGGTCGCGCGGCCGGCGAGCAGGCGATCACCTCCCCGAACGCCCAGTTGGCCGTCAGTTGCACCGCCCACGCGGTCGGGCCGACGAGCAGACCGAGCCATCCCCACGTCGACCGTGAGGTCCGAGGCGCCTCCGGAGCGGTGGGGGCGATCACAGGTGCGGCGAGACGTAGACGGTCAGGAGCACGAACAGCCACACGACGTCGACGAAGTGCCAGTACATGGCGAAGTTCTGGACGCTGACGTGCCGGCGCTCGTCGAACGCGCCGCGCCACGCCCGGACCTGCACCCACACGGAGAACGCAAGGCCGACCAGTACATGGAGTCCGTGTAACCCCGTGAGCGTGAAGAACATCGACCCGTACGCGTTCGTCCGCGCGGTGAACTCGTCCAGGACGCTGGGGTACTCGACGGCGAACTGCAGCGAGAGGAACGCCGCGCCGAGCAGCAATCCCGCCAGGAGGCCGAACCGCAACCGTCGCTGGTCGCCGCGCCGGATCGCCCGGTCCGCGAGGTGCACCGGGATGCTGGACGACCACAGGATCGCGCTCATCACGAGAGGGAGCGCGAGCTCGGGAGCCGCAATCCCATCGGGAGGCCAGATCGGCCCGGACCGGAAGCGGATGTACCAGTAGGACACGATGACCGTCGCGAACAGCGCCGCCTCCGTCGCGATCAGCCACGCCATCCCCCACCACGCGAAGGATGTAGACCCGTTCGCGTACGACGGCAGAAACTCGTCGACGCGCCCGGTGGGCTCGATATCGCGTTCCATCGCGCTCACGTCTCCTGCGTCTCCCCTCGCGGCCACAGCCAACCCATGAGGGTGCCCGCGGACGCGACGGCGCCGACGGCCGCGACCATCCACGACGAGAGCAGGACTCCGTAGAAGGCGAGCATCAGCGCCAGCGTGAGGAACAACGGCCACGGTGAAGCGTGCGGCATGTGGACGATGGCCTGCGGGTCGGCGTCGGCAAGCGTCGTCGCCAGCGTCGTGTGTCCGTCGGTGAGCGGGCGACCACCGTCCTCGGGAGGTTGCGCACCGCCGATGAGCTCGGGCTGATCCCATGCCGGTTCACGGCTGCGAACGGTCGGGATCGTGGTGAAGTTGTATTCGGGGGGCGGCGATGTCGTCGTCCACTCCAGCGTGTCACCGCTCCACGGGTCCTCGCCCGCCGGCTCGCCGTGTGCCCGGCTCCGGAACCAGTTCCAGAACGTGACCAGGATGCCCGCACCGAGAACGAACACCCCGATCGTCGAGAGGAGGTTGTGAAGGTCCCATCCCAGACCAGACGCATACGTGTACGTCCGTCGAGGCTGACCGAGCAGACCGGCGATGTGCATCGGAAAGAAGGTCAAGTTGAACCCGACGAACATGAGCCAGAAGCTGATCTTGCCCAGCCGCTCGTCGAGTAGGTGCCCGAGCATCTTCGGCCCCCAGTAGTACAGGCCGGCGAACATCGGAAACATCGCGCCGCCCGCGAGGACGTAGTGGAAGTGCGCCACGACGAAGTACGAGTCCGTCGTGGCCTGATCGAACGGCACGGCGCTGAACATCGCGCCGGTTAGCCCGCCGATCACGAACAGGACGAGAAAGCCCAGGACGAAGTGCATCGCGGTCGACAGCACGAGCCGGCCGGACACCATCGTCGCGAGCCAGGCGAAGATCTGCGTACCGCTCGGGATCACCACCATGAAGCTCGCCGCCGAGATGATGCCCAAGGCGATCGTGGGGAGGCCGACGGCGAACATGTGGTGAACCCAGACTCCGAAGCTGATGACGAAGATGAACAGCTCGGCCAGGACGATGTAGGTGTAGCCGATCATCGGGCGGCGGGAGAACGTCGGGATGATCGACGAGACGAGGCCGAGCGCCGGCAGGACGATCAGGTAGACCTCGGGATGGCCGAAGAACCAGAACAGATGCTGCCAGAGGACCGGATCTCCGCCGCCGTCGGCGTCGTAGAAGTGGAAGCCGAACTTCCGCTCGAGCTCCAGGAACACGTTCGCCACGGTGAGCACGGGCAGCGCGAACACGACGGTGAGCGCGAACGCGAGCTCGCCCCACACGAATATCGGGATGCGGTTGAGCGTCATCCCCGGCGCGCGGAGCTTGAGGATCGTGACGATGAAGTTGATCGCGCCGGCGGTTGTCGAGATGCCGATGAAGATCAGCCCGAGCGCGTAAAAGTCGATGGCCAGGGTCGGCGTGAACTGCTCGCTCGCGAGTGGCAGGTAGTTGAACCATCCGTCGTCCGGCGCCTGCCCCACGAGGAACGCCGAGTTCAGGAACACGCCCGCTGCCAAAAACACCCAGTACCCGAACGCGTTCAGGCGGGGGAACGCCATGTCGCGCGCGCCGATCATGAGCGGGACGAAGTAGTTCCCGAACCCCGAAAGGATCGGCGTCGCGACCAGGAACATCATCGTGACGCCGTGCATCGAGAAGAGCTCGTTGTACGTCTGCGGCGACAGCACCTCGAGCCCGGGCGCCGCGAGCTGGACGCGCATGAGCGTCGACTCGAGTCCCGCGAGCACGAAGAAGACGAAGCCCGTGTACAGGTAGCGGAGACCGATGCGCTTGTGATCCACCGTTCCCGCCCACGCGGAAAGCCCGGTTCCCTCGTGCCAGACGAGCTCGAGCCGCTCCGCGTACGACGCCATCAGTCGAGCGTCTCCAGGTAGTCGAGGAGCGCGTCGAGGTCCGCCTCGCTCAACTCAGTGGGCGGCATCACGTTGCCCGGCTTGATCGACTGCGGGTCCTCGATCCACCGCGCGAGGTCTTCGCGGGAGTTGGGGATCGTGCCCGCGGCGAGCGTCAGCCGCGACGCCATGTGCGTCAGATCCGGCCCGAGCGTGCCCGTCGCGTCCGTGCCACGGATCGTGTGACACCCGACGCACGACGAGCTCAAGAAGACATCGAGCCCCGACGCCGTCTCGGTGTCCGACTCCGCAGGTTCCGCCTCGTTCTGCAACCACGCGTCGAACTCGTCGCGCGACTCGGCGATCACGTGGAACGCCATGTTCGCGTGCTGGAGACCGCAGAACTCCGCGCACTGGCCTCGGTACGTTCCGGGAACGTCGGTGCGGACGTCGAGAACGTTCGTCCGCCCGTCGATCATGTCGATCTTCGGCGCGAGCTCCGGCACCCAGAAGCTGTGGATCACGTCGTCGCTCGTGAGCCGGAACCGCACCGTTTCGCCCGTGGGGATGTGGATCTCGTTCGCGGTGACGGCTCCGCCCGGGTAGCGCACCTCCCACCACCACACGTGACCGATGACGTCGATCGTGAGCGAGGCGTCACCCTGTTCGGTGATCGCGTCCAGGTCGCGAAGCGATACGACGAACACGGCGATGAGGATCAGGGCGGGCACCGCGACGCCCGCGATAACGATGAACGGGTCTCCCCACGGCGGCGTCGTGCGGTCGACCTCCACGTCGCGCCGGCCGCGGCGGACGATCGCGGCGACCATCAGTCCGAGAACGACGGCCAGGACGGCCAGCGAGATCCACAGCATCAGCCACCACAGCCGGTCGATCCGACGGGCGCTCTCGCCCTCGGGGCTCAGGACCGACGGCGAATCGGTCGAGCAGGCGGCGAGCAGGAAGACGAGGACGACGGACAGGCATCCACGACGCCGGATCGTGGCCAGTGCCTCGCCGACCCTCGTTCGTCGACGCACCGGGCAACCGTATCGCGGCTCGTCGCAGTGGCGCTGGGCCGATGACGCCTCCGGAAAGCCGCGACCGACGGCGGCGCCGCCTCAGGTTCGGAGCGCGGAGAGGAACTCGTCGAGGTCGGGTGCGACGCGATAGCTCGGCTCGATCGTGCCTTCGAGGGCCTCGACCGTCTTGTAGCCGTTGCCGGTGACGAGCGCGACGGTCTCCTCTCCGCGCTTCACCACGCCCGCGTCGACGAGGCGTTTCAGGACGGCGATGGTGACGCCGCCCGCGGTCTCCGTGAACACGCCCTCGGTCTCAGCGAGCAGTCGAACGCCCTCGAGCACCTCGGCCTCCGTGCAGGCCTCGACGACACCGCCGGTGGTGCGCGCGGTCTGGATGGCGTACCAGCCGTCGGCGGGGTTGCCGATCGCGAGCGACTTGGCCACGGTGTTCGGCTTCACGGGTCGCACCTCATCGGCGTTCGACGCGAACGCCTGCGCGACGGGTGAGCACCCCTCGGCCTGTGCGCCACTGATCCGATAGGAACCATCCTCGACCGCACCGATCGCGGCGAGCTCGCGGAAGGCGCGATGAACCTTGGTCATCAGCGCACCCGAGGCGACCGGAACGACGACGTGATCGGGAAGGCGCCAGCCCAGCTGCTCGGCGACCTCGAACCCGAGCGACTTGGACCCCTCCGCGTAGTACGGGCGCATGTTCACGTTGACGAACGCCCACGGCAGTGCCTCCGCGACCTCGCTGCAGAGACGGTTGACGTCGTCGTACGAACCGTTCACCGCGACGACCTTCGCGCCGTAGGCCTCGGTGGCGAGGATCTTCGCGCGCTCGAGGTCGTCGGGAACGAACACGTAGCAGGGCATCCCGACCTTCGCGGCGTGCGCGGCGGTCGCGTTCGCCAGGTTGCCGGTGGACGCGCAGCTGATCGCCTCGAACCCGAACGCACGCGCCATCGTGATCGCAACGGACACGACGCGATCCTTGAACGAGTTGGACGGGTTCACGCTGTCGTCCTTGATCCACAGTGACTCCAGCCCGAGGCGCTCGGCGAGACGGCCGGCTCGACGCAGCGGCGTCGACCCGGCGCCGAGGTCGACGCGGTCGACGTCCGGCCCGCCGGGCAGCAGTGACTCGTAGCGCCACAGGGATGCCGGCCCGGCCTCGACGTGCTTGCGGAAGTCGACGCCGTCGATCGCATCCAGGTCGTACGCGGGCTCGAGCGGTCCGAAGCACTCCTCGCAGATGGTGAGCGGCTCGACGGGATACCGCGCCCGGCACTCACGACACTCGAGCGCGAGGGGAGAAACGATCGTCGCCATGGGGCGAGCAGCGTAGCTGCCCAGGCACGGTCGCGCCTCGGTCGAAGGTGCGTCCCGAGAGGTCACTGCATAGAGTCCGTGCGCGACGGGGGGAGAGGACGGCGTGTCCGAGCGGCAAGGCACCGCAGGAAGGCTCCGCACGCTTTCGATCGGGCTCGTCATCGGCGCGGTCGAGGTCGTCGTGGCCGCGTCGTTTGCAGGCCTGGTGTTCAGCG
>CALGFI010000243.1 GCA_937881155.1 uncultured bacterium
CGGTCCAGATCGGCGTCGTGGCCGCGCTTGCGGCCGGAGTGTTCCTGTTCCTGACCCGGGTGAGCGCGCCGGGAAACATCCCCGAAGGCGCGCTGCAGGCCGCGAACGCCGCCGGCTGCGGCGACGTCGAGACCCCCGTGAGCGGCACGCCGGACCGCACGCACCTCGAGCCCGGAGAGCCGTTCAACTACGGCCAGCAGCCGGCGGTGGCCGGAGCGCACGACCCTTCGCCGCTGCCGCCCCAGCCGCACGTCTACGAGGCACCCGTCGAGGAGACGCGGGCGGTCCACAACCTGGAGCACGCCTACGTGCTGATCTACTACAGACCCGAGGGTCCGGACGCGCTTCCCGACGACGTGGTCCGCAACCTGCAAGGTCTCGCCCGGTCCGAGGAAAAGGTCATCATGGCGCCGTACCCGTCGCTCCAAGACGGAACGGTGCTCGCGCTCGCCGCGTGGAACAAGCTGTGGGAGTGCCCGTCGGGGATCACTGCGGAGCAGGCGCGCACCGTCGCCACCGGGTTCATCGAGGCGTACCGAGGAACGAGTAACGCCCCGGAAGCGAACGTGCCGTAGCGAAGCTCGCGCGGACTACGACGTGAAGCAGCGGGTGTCACCGCAGGTGATGACGCCGCCCTCGAACCGCGCCCGAAGGTTCCCGTTCGAGAGCCGTCGAACGTCCGTGATGGGGAACCCGAACCTGCCGCCCGGTCCGCCGAGCTCGAGGTAGCGCGTGAGCACGGGGCCGTGCAGCTCGTGCGCGCCCGTTCCCTGCGAGAAGTAGATGTTCGCGTCCTCGAACTTCTGACGCATGCCACCCGGCACCACTGTCTGGCGCGATCTCGCAAGCCCCGGGGAACAGTTCAACGCGTCGTACTTCTCCCTGATCTCTCCCGTGATGTGCCTGTTGGCGTTGATCCACACACGGTCGTCCCGGAGGCCGAGCGCCGACCGAAGCGCCGACCCGCTGATCGGCTTCGACCCGTTCGAGCCCCGAACCATGATGCTGACGATCCGCCCCGAGACGCCGCGCTCGGCGTTCACGAAGTCGGTCACCGTGCCGATGCGAAGTGAGAGCTGCCTGGTGATCCGCGACGCGGTGTACGTGACGTCCCACGTCGCGCTGGGATTCGCCGGCGTGTAGTCGCCGGGATCGCACACGCCGCGCAGGTAATCGATCGGCGTTCCACCCCACACGTTCTCGTTGTCCTCGGTGAAGCCCCCCGAGGACGACATGTAGAAGGCCTGGATCGACTCGCCGCCGTCCTTCACGATGAGGCCGTCGGTACCGTCGACCGCACGGACCCACCGGTTCCCGTCGAGGCCGCCCTCCTTGTCCCACCCGGCGTACACCTGATCCGCCGAGCTCGCCATCAACGCGCAATCGCACTCGGGCCGGTGTTGCGTGATCGACGCCTTCGTGAGCGCGTACGTCCGCGCGGCGACCGCCTGCGCCTCGAGCGCGGCCATGGGCCAGCTGCTCGGCACCTCGCCCAGCCCGTAGAGGTACTCCTGCGGCGAGGTCACCAGGATCAGCCGGATTCGACACGACGGCGAACAGTCGTCTACTCCGAACTCGATCCAGCCACGGTTGTACGTGTGTCCCGCCTCGGGGATGCGAACTCGAGCCTGCTGGGGCTCATAGACGGCGAAGATCGGCGCGCCCGGGCCACCCGCCGTGCCGACGGTGTCCCCGCGCTGATCGATGATGCGGTACCCGCTCTCGGTCGGGCGCACGCGCCACGTTTCCCCGCTGGGTATCGTGGCGACGACGGTGCCGCGTTGATCGCCGTCCCGGATCTCGACGTCGCCGGCTTCCGCCTCCAGCTGGATCGAGTCTCGTCCCTGCGTGAGTCCGATGCGCAGTCGCGCCGGCGCGGCGGCCCGATCCACCCTCGTTCCCGAGTAGAAATGGCGGAGGATCCTCGACGCGTTCCACCCCTCCTGGGCCAGGCCGTAGGCGCCCCACTGCGACATCCCAAGACCGTGGCCGAAGCCGGAGCCGAAGAAGGTGAACTCGTCGTCCCCCTGCGCAAGCGCGGGCGCCGCCGGAAGGCCGGCGAGGAGCACGACGAACGTCCAGATGATCGCTCTTCGCATAGTGGAGGCTGCCGATCGGGCGCGCATCCTACCCCATACGGCCCGGCGCGCCCGTCCGTTCCGTCGACGCCGCGACCTGCCCCGCGGAGACCCGTGCTTCGTCCAGCGCGACCCCGGCCGGAACGGCCGCGCCCTCCGCGAGCACGGAACGGTTGACCACGGCGCCGCCCCCCACGCGTGAGCGCGGTCCGAGGATCGAACGGCGCACCGTCGCGCCTTCTTCGACGACGGCGTGCGGATGCACGACGCTGTCCTCGACGACCGCGTCGCGTTCGACCCGGGCACCAGCGCACACGACGGCGCGACGCCCCAGTCGCGCACCGTCGTGCACCGCCGCCGAGTCGGCGACGAACGGCGTCGCGTAGTGGGGGGCCGACCCGACCTTCCCATCGAGCATGTCGAAGTGCGCCTGCAGGTACTTCTCGGGCGTTCCGAGATCGATCCAGTACGCGTCCGAGGAGAACCCGTAGATGGGAAGGCCGTCGGCGATCAGCGCCGGGAAGACGTCGCGTTCGATCGAGAGCGATCCGGGCGGCTCCCAACGTGACAGTGCGGACGGCTCGAGCACGTACGTGCCGGCGTTGATGTCGCCGGGCACTTGTTCCTGTGGCTTCTCCCGAAACTCCAGCACGCGCCCGTCCGCTTGCGTCGCGACGAGGCCGAACGCCCGGGCATCGTCGACGTGCGCAAGGGCGATCGTCGCAGCGGCTCCGCGCGTTCGGTGCGTCGCGACCATGGCCGTGACGTCGAGATCGGTCACGATGTCGCCGTTCAGCGCGAGGAATGGCTCGCCGGTTCCGACCGAGCTGAGCGCGTTCACGATCGCGCCGCCCGTTCCCAGTGGCTCGGTCTCGGTGATCCACGTGATCGTCGGATCGCCACGGCGAGCCTCGATGAACGAGCGGAACGTGTCCTCGAGGTACGAGCTCGACAGGATGACCTCGTGCACGCCGTGCCGCGACAGATGGTCGAGCGTGTGGTGGAGGACCGCGCGGTCCATCAGCGGGAGGAGCTCCTTCTTGATCGTCTCGGTGAGCGGACGCAGGCGGGTGCCTTCGCCGCCGACCAGAACGACGGCCCTCATGCGCTCACGAATGGGGCGTTCGGGAGATCAGGAAGATCCCCAGCGCGATACAGGCGACGCCCGCCCAGCGCAGCGCCGGCACCTGCTCGTTGAGCACGAAGTGATCGAACAGCAGGATCGAGACGTACGTGAGCGCGGCGAACGGATACGCGAACGACAGCGACGCGCGAGACAGGACGACCAGCCACACGAGCGCGGATACGCCGAAGAGGAAGAGCCCGCCCCACACGAACGGCTGCCCGACGAGGACACGCAACGAGCGGCCGCTGAGCGAGAACGTCGCCGGAGCGAGCTCGTCGTTCACGTGGTTCATCCCCGTCTTCAGCGTGAGCTGCGCCACCGCGGCGAGCGCGACGGACAGGAGGATCATCGCGATGAGCATGGCGGGAGGTCCTTTCCGGATGTTCGGTTGAGATGCTTCCGCGAGCGGGTCCGTGCGCGCGGCGCTCACAGGACGTCGACCTCCACGTCCACGCGCGCGTCGACTCGCTCCTGCACGCGGGGAACGTCGACGACGTCGAACACGTACCGCTGCGTCTGCACGTGGTACAGGTGCCCCGTCGGCCGCGCGGACAATCCAACGGTGATCCAGTACTTCCCGGCTTCGTACGGGAACGACTCGATGCGGAAGCGCACCCGCCGCTTCCCATCGACGTGACCGAGATCGATACCGTTCGTCGACGCGCGCGCGTCGAGGACGGGGTGGTTCGTCGCCCCGTCCAGGATGGCGAAGTCGACGTCGAGATCGTCGACGGGGTCGTTCGTCCGGACGTCCACCTGGATCGTGAGGGGATCGTGCCGCCGGACGTCGCCGTCGCCGGAGCCGTTCGCCCTGATGATCTGCACCTCCGCGATCTCCGCCTCGCGCGTCCCCTGCTCCGGCACGAACCCGGGGTCCGTCACGCCGAGCAACACGTAGCGCATCTCGCGAACGACATCGTCGGGTGCGCCGATCGAGTGCACGCGGCCGTGGTGGAGCATCGCCGCGCGATCGCAGATGTCGCGAACGGTGTCGAGGGCGTGTGTGACGAGGACGATGGTTCGACCCTCACGCTGGAACTGCCTGACACGCTCGATGCACTTGGCCTGGAACGCCTCGTCGCCGACCGCGAGGACCTCGTCGACGAGCAGGACGTCCGGGTCGACGTGCACGGCGACGGCGAAGCCGAGACGCACGAGCATGCCCGACGAATAGAACTTGACCTGGTTGTCCATGAACTCCTCGAGCTCGGCGAACGCCACCACGTCGTCGTACACGCGGTCGGTCTCCTTGCGCGACAGCCCGAGGAACGACGCGTTGAGGTACACGTTCTCGCGGCCGGTGAGCTCGGGATGGAACCCCGCGCCGAGCTCGAGCAGCGCGGCCAGTCGGCCACGCTGGCGGATCGTCCCCGACGTCGGTCGGAGGATCCCGGCGATGCACTTCAGCAGCGTCGTCTTGCCCGACCCGTTATGACCGATGAGCCCGAACGTGGTGCCCTCCCGCACCTCGAACGAGACGTCGTGGAGCGCCCAGAGCTCTTCTGCTCGAGATCGCGCAGTGAGGACGCGCTGCTTGAGCGACGACGGCTTCTGCCTGAACAGCCGGAAGCGCTTGCTGACGCCGTCGATCTCGATCGCGTCGACGGCGGACGCGAGTGCGTTCTCGCTGGTCATCGGTGCCGTGAGGGTAGCATCGCGCCTGTCTCATCCAATGACACGGGGGTTGACGGTGAGCGAAGACGACGGCGCGCGAACCCATGACCACGTGATGGTGAACCGCGCGTCGTGGGACGACGACGCGCCGAACTGGGTGGAACGCGGTCGGACCTCGTGGGCGAGCGAGCCGCGCTGGGGCATCTGGGGCGTTCCGGAATCGCAGCTCGGCCTGCTGCCCGACGACCTGGCTGGTCTCGACGCCGTCGAGATCGGGTGCGGGACCGGGTACGTGTCGGCCTGGCTCGCCCGGCGGGGTGCGCGGCCAGTCGCGCTCGACAACTCGAGCCGACAGCTCGCTACGGCACAGCAGCTACAGGACGAGTTCGATATCCCCTTCCCGATCGTCCACGGCGATGGCGAGCGCCTCCCGTTCCGTGACGGCTCGTTCGACTACGCCGTCTCGGAGTACGGCGCGGCGATCTGGTGCGACCCGTACCGGTGGATCCCCGAGGCCGCGCGCGTCCTTCGACCCGGGGGCCGCCTGCTGTTCGTCCGCGGGAC
>CALGFI010000244.1 GCA_937881155.1 uncultured bacterium
CAACGCCGCGCACATGAGGACCCACGCGGTGTCGCCCGTGTCGATCTGCGGCATGGCCGCCTCCTCCCGGGGTCGGACGTTCGAACACGGTGTTTGTAGTCGCGTTCGTTTGCGGCGCCATTTCCTGTTCGTTTCCATCACGTAAATCCCTCGTCCGCCCGGTCTTCGCCGTCACACGCCGTTCATCGAGCCGAAACCGGGGCGAAACGCCCGATCCCTACGGTTCGACCGCAGGAGGGAACCTCTTTGGATCGAAGCCCGAGCGGATCGTTCGCGGCCGAACGCGACGCGTGCGGCATCGGCTTCGTCGCGCACGCAGGAGGCGAGTCGTCGCGGACGATCGTCGACGCCGCGATCGAGGCGCTCGTCCGGCTCCGCCATCGCGGTGCGCTCGCCGCCGACGGCCTGACCGGCGACGGCGCCGGCCTCCTCGCCCCGATCCCACGCTCGTTCTTCCGCCGCGCGTTCGGCATCGGCAACGACGCCTTCGGTGTCGCCACGGTGTTCGATCGCTCGAACGGCGCGGCCTTGCGGCTCCTGTCCGGGGCGTGCGCCGCCGAGGGGATCGCCGTCGCGGGATGGCGCGACGTTCCGCTCGACGACGGAGCGCTCGGCGAGCTGGCGCGCTCGACGCGGCCCGATGTCGTTCAGGCTGCGATGCTCCCGCCCGAGGGAAGCGGCCCGGACGCCGCCGAACGGGCCGCCTTCCGCGCGCGCCGCCGGTTCGAGGCGTCGGTGCGGCGCGGCGGCCACCGCGCCTACGTCGCGTCGATGTCGTTCCGAACCGTGACGTACAAGGCGCTCGCGGCGGCCGACAGGCTCGCGGACGTCTATCCGGATCTTCGCGACCGCACGTTCGAAGCCTGGTTCGCGATGTTCCACCAGCGCTACTCGACGAACACGCGGCCGACGTGGGAACGCGCGCAGCCGTTCCGCGCGCTCTGCCACAACGGAGAGATCAACACGATCGCCGGCAACGCACGGAGGGTGCGCGAGCGTGCCGGGCGTCTCGGCGCCGCCGACCCGGCCGATGAAGCGCTGCTCGCGCCGGTCCTGGACGAGTCCGGTTCGGACTCCGCGATGCTCGACGAGGCGCTCGAGCTCCTCGTCCGCGAGACGGGATGGCGCGGCGAGGCGTTCGACGTTCGCGAAGCGCTCGCCATGCTCGTTCCCGCCGCGTGGGAAAGCGACGGCGGTTCGGACCCTTCGGTCGTCGACATGTACCGATGGCTCGAGGGACGAATGGAGCCATGGGACGGACCTGCGGGACTCGTCTTCACGGATGGGCTGCGCGTGGGCGCCGTGCTCGACCGCAACGGCCTGCGTCCGCTCCGAACGGTCGTGTGCGACGACGGCCTCGTTGGGTGCGCGTCGGAGATCGGCGTGTTCGAGACGCGCGGGCGCGGTCGTGTCCGGCGCGGACGTGTCGCACCGGGCGGCATGCTGCTCGTCGATCCTGGCGATGGCGGAGTTCAGCTCGATCCCGTCGCGCGCGTTGCGGCGCGGAAACCGTTCGGGCGCTGGCTCGCGCGCTCGCGCGGGGCCGGCGCGACCGGCGTGCCGTCGCCGCCGCCGGTCGCCGAACCCCATCGGCTCCGTGCGGCGCACGGCTACACGCGTGAGGACCTCTCGCTGCTGGTGAAGCCGGCTGCGGCGTCGGGGAAGGAACCGACGTACTCCATGGGCGACGATGCGCCGATCCCGCCCGTGTCGACGCATCGCCGTCCCGTGTTCGACTTCCTGAGGCAGCGCTTCGCGCAGGTCACCAACCCGGCGATCGATCCGGTTCGCGAGCGGTTGGTGATGTCGACGCGCGTGTTGCTCGGTGGTCGGGAAGGGCTCCTCGCCCCTCCGGGCCAACGCCGGTTGGTCGAGCTCGACACCTTCGTCCTGTTCGACCCGCCGTCGGGGAGGACGCTCGACGCGAGCTGGCCGGTCGCCACGGGAACCGCCGGGATGTCCGGAGCGATCGAGCGCCTCGGTGACGACGCCGTCGACGCGGTTCGGGCCGGCGCGTCGATCGTCCTCGTCTCGAACGGGAACGTCGGCCCCGAACGCTCGCCGATCCCGTCGGCGCTCGCCGTCGGCGGCGTGGACGCCGCGCTGCTTCGAGCGGGTGAACGAACGCGCACCTCGATCGTCGCCATCGCCGACGACGCCTTCTCCTCGCATCATGTCGCGTGTCTGCTCGCGCTCGGCGCCGAGGCGATCGTGCCGCGACTTGCGTTCGCGACGGCCGCCGACGGGGCGAACGACGAAGGCGAGGTCCGCGAGACGCTGCTGCGCCTCCGGGCCGCGATCGAGGACGGCGTGCTGAAGGTGCTCTCGAAGCTCGGGATCTCGTGCATCGACTCGTATCGGGGCGCGCGGCTGCTCGACGTGCTCGGCCTGGCGAGGGACGTGACCGATGCCGTGGATCTTCCGGCGTCGCCGCTCGGCGGTCTCACGCTCGATGACATCGCGTCGCACGTCCTGCTCAGGCACGCCGACGCGTTCGGCGACGCGCCACCCACCTTGGCCAATCCCGGGCTGGTGAAGTTCCACAAGGGCGGCGAGTACCACGCCAACCATCCGGACGCCGTCCGCTGGATGCACGAGACCGTAGACCCCGGGCTCGAGCGGCTGAAGAGCACCGCCGCGGCCGACGGCGTCAAGGCCGCGGCGCGCGCGACGAACGGCGCTCACGACCTCGGCGCGGCGCACGCGCTTCGGCGCGCGACGATCCGCGACGACGAGGAGGCCTACCGCCGTTTCGCGGAGATGGTGGAGTCACGCCCCCCCACGGCGCCGCGCGATCTGCTCGAGCTCGTGCCGGCGCCGGTGCCGGTTCCGCGCGACGAGGTCGAACCGGCCGCGGCGATCCTCCGACGGTTCTCGTCGGGCGCGATCTCGCACGGCGCGATCTCGAAAGAAGCGCACGAGACGCTGGCGATCGCGATGCGCATGGTCGGAGGTCGCGCCAACACCGGAGAGGGCGGCGAGGACCCGGCGCGCTACCGGACCGAGCGCAACTCGTCGATCAAGCAGGTCGCGTCGGGTCGGTTCGGCGTGACGCCCGAGTACCTCGCGTTCGCAGACGAGCTTCAGATCAAGATCGCGCAGGGGTCCAAACCGGGGGAGGGGGGACAGCTCCCGGGTCACAAGGTCACCGATGAGATAGCACGGCTCCGGCACACGCGTCCGGGCGTCGCGCTCATTAGCCCGGCGCCGCACCACGACATCTACTCGATCGAGGATCTCGCCCAGCTCGTGTTCGACCTGAAGCAGGTGAACCCGAGCGCCGACGTGTCGGTGAAGCTCGTCGCCGAGGACGGCGTCGGAACGATCGCGGCCGGCGTGGCGAAGGCGCTCGCCGAGATCGTGCACATCGCTGGCGCCGACGGGGGCACCGGTGCGTCGCCGCTGTCGTCGATCCGGCACGCCGGCCTTCCGTGGGAGCTCGGCCTGGCCGAAGCGCAACGCGCGCTCTCGGCCGAAGGGCTCCGAGGCCGCGTCAGGCTGCGCGTCGACGGCGGCATCAAGACGGGGCGCGACGTCGTGATCGCCGCACTCCTCGGCGCGGACGAAGTGTCGTTCGGGACGGCCGTGTTGCTGGCGGAAGGGTGCCTGATGGTGCGGTCGTGTCATCTCGACACATGCCCGGTCGGCATCGCGACGCAGCGGCCGGAGCTGCGGGCGAAGTTCGCCGGCACGCCGGAGATGGTCGCGACGTACCTGCGGCACGTGGCCGAGGACGTTCGGCGCACGCTGGCGATGCTCGGCGTTCGAACGTTCGACGAGGCCATCGGACGCGTTGAGCTTCTTCGACCCAAACGTGAGGCGCCGATCGACGTGGCTCCGCTCGTCGAGCCCGTCGCCGGCGAGCGCCGGTTCTCCGGAACCGTTCCGTTGCAACGGTCGCGCTCGACCCTCGGTGACACGCTAGCCGAGGAAACGTGGCCAGCGGTCCGCGACGGCCGCGACGTCGAGCTTCACATGGCGATCACGAACCGTGACCGAACGGTCGGCTCTCGGCTCGGCGGGCTCGTCGCGTCGCAGCTCGCGGATCGCGCGCGCGGGAGGGCGGCCGTGCGGTTCGACGGCGACGCAGGGCAGTCGTTCGGAGCGTTCCTCACGTCCGGCGTCGACCTGACGCTCACCGGCGCCGCGAACGACGGCGTCGGCAAGGGCATGAACGGGGGGCGCATCGTGATCGCCCCACCGAAGGACGACGCCGGCGAACCGTGTCTCGTCGGCAACACGGCGTTGTACGGGGCGACCGGCGGCGAGCTGTTCGTGGCCGGCTCGGCCGGCGAGCGGTTCGCCGTGCGGAACTCGGGAGCGACCGGCGTCGTCGAGGGCGCCGGCGCGCACTGCTGCGAGTACATGACCGGGGGCGTCGTCGTCGTGCTCGGTCCCGTCGGACCGAACCTCGGCGCGGGGATGACCGGCGGCGAGGCGTTCGTGTTCGATCCCGAGACGAGACTCCCGGCGCTCGTCAACACCCAGCTCGTCGGGTTCGAACGAGCCGACGACGTTGCCGCGGTTCGACTCCGCGTTGTTGTCGAACGCCACGGCCATCTCACCGCATCGCGTCGAGCGGCGGACCTGCTCGCCGACTGGGCGGCCGCGCGCCGCCTCTTCTGGCACGTCGTCCCGCGCGGCGACGTCGCCGACGTGGCGATGCGTCAGGAGGGCACGGTTCGGCGCGGCGCGACCGTCGCTTCCCGCTAGCTCGCCGAAACGGCGTCACCCACGACGGGAACGATCTCCCTCGCGACGCGCTCGGCCTGTTCGTCCCGACGGCCGCCGACGAAGAAGTTCACGACGGTGAAGCCGGCGTCGAGGATCTCCAGGACACCCTCGATGATCTCGTCCGGCTCCCCGCCCAGCCTTCGATCCGGATCGGGTGGCGCCGGACCGCCGACCCTTACGCCGACGTTGACGGCGTAGTCGAGGTCATCCGGGTCTCGCTCGGCGCGCTCCGCCGATGCGCGAACATCCGCGATGCTCCGCCTTGCCTTCGGAAGGGGTAGGTACGCGAGCGACGGGATCCATCCGTCCGCCAAGCGGCCCGTGAGCTCTCGCGCCCTCGGCCCGTACGTGCCGAGCCAGATGGGGATCGAGTGGGCCGGTTTGGGCTCGAGCAGCGTGCCATCCATTCGGTAGTGCCGCCCCTGGAAGGTGAACGCCGGCTCCGCCCAAGCACCGCGGATGACGGTGAGCGCTTCCTCGAGCGCGTCGACCTTCTCGTCGGGCGACCTCACGGGCGCGCCGTAACCTGCGAACTCCGCATCGCTGCCTCCTCCGCCCAGGCCAAGGATCAGGCGGCCGTTGGAGAGCCGATCCAGCGATTCCGCCATCTTTGCCGTCAGGGCCGGCAGGCGGAGCGGAAGGCCGAGCACGTCGGACGCCACGAGGATCCGGTTCGTCCGGGCGGCGATCCATGTCATCAGGGTCCACGTCTCGAACGACGGGTGTTCCCCATGCGGGTGGTCCCAGACCGTGACGAGGTCGAACCCGAGCTCCTCGGCGTGAACCGCTTCGGCGACCGGGTCCGAACGGCCGGACGCCGAGGGGATGATCGAGATGCCGAACCGTGGCGCCTTCATCCGCGTCCTTTCGATCACAGCCGCGCCGTAGACTGGATTCATCCTTCACAACGAGAGGACGGCATGACCTCTTCCGTCGTGATCGCCGGTGCACGGACCCCTATCGGCAAGCTGAAGGGTGGTCTGTCCGACGTCCCGGCCGTGGACCTCGGCGCCACGGCGATCCGCGAGGCCCTGGCTCGGTCCGACGTCGATCCTGAACGGGTCGACTACGTGATCATGGGCCATGTCCTGCAAGCCGGCGCGGGTCAGATCACGGCCCGGCAGGCGGCCATCGGGGCCGGGATCCCCAAGGAAGTGCCCGCCGTCACGATCAACAAGGTCTGCCTGTCGGGCATCAACGCGATCGCGCTCGCCGATCAGCTGATCCGTGCGGGCGAGGTGGAGATCGTCGTCGCCGGCGGCATGGAGTCGATGTCCCGCGCGCCGTACGTGCTGCCGAAGGCGCGAGACGGTTCTCGGCTCGGCGACACCGAGATGGTCGACTCGATGATCCACGACGGCCTGTGGTCTACGTTCACGCGCCAGCACATGGGCGAGTCCTCCGACGAGATCAACGCCGAGCTCGGTATCAAACGAACGGAGCAAGACGAGTGGGCGGCGCGTTCCCACCGCCGGGCGGCGGCGGGATGGGAATCCGGCGCTCTCGCTGAGGAAGTCGTGGCCGTCGAGGTTTCGTCCCGCGGCGGCGCGACCACCGTCGACCGCGACGAAGGC